>CALCTE010000159.1 GCA_937893885.1 uncultured Clostridia bacterium
CGTAAGAGCTTCGTCGCGCGCACGCAGGCTCACCGCCGTTACCGACGCACCGCAAAGTGCAGTTATATTCTCGCCCTCGCACGTAACGTCGCATAGCTTTTTTGTTAAGACGAGCGTGCCGTCGTAATCTCCCATAAAGAGCACGTTGCTTCCGTTTCCGAGCACCGTATACTTTTCACCGCGAGCATTAAGCGTACCTATAAGTTTGGCAAGCGCTTCTTTCGTATGCGGCATGGCCACGGTCCTTGCTATTCCGCCTATCTTAAAGGTCGTTTTCGGAGCTATGGGGCTGTCGTATTCAAAACTGCAATTTTCTATTTGCATATTACTCTCCCAAAAAAGATTAGCTGTCTTGCTCTTGCGTTCTTAAAGAGTTGCTGTTTTTCTTCATCTGCTCCTCAAGACGCTTGTTAAACTCCTCTGCAGCGTTGTAACCGAGGCGCTTTTGACGGAAGTTCATCGCGGCTATCTCCAAAATAACCGCAAGATTTCGTCCGGGGCGCACGGGGATAGTAAGGCTCGGGAGCTTTATTCCGAGTATCTCCATATAGTCAGTCTCAAGTCCTATCCTATCGTAGAACTTTCCCTTTTCCCAAGGCTCGAAATTAACGATGAGGTCTATCTTCTCCGTTTCCTTTACGGCACCCATACCGAATATACGGCTGACATCGACAAGCCCTATACCGCGAAGCTCTACCATGTGCTTGATTATGTCGGGCGCACTACCTACGAGTGCCTTGCTCGACACCTTCTTTATCTCCACAGCATCGTCCGCGATAAGTCTGTGTCCACGCTTGATAAGCTCTATAGCAGTCTCGCTCTTTCCTACGCCACTGTCACCCAAAATGAGAACACCTTCGCCGTAGACCTCCACTAAAACGCCGTGGCGAGTTATCCTTTGTGCAAGCTCGACGTTTAAATAAGCTACGAGCGCGTACGAGAAATAGCTCGTTCGAAGCTCCGTACGGCAAAGAGGCACCTTGTGTGCTATCGCTATCTTTACGAGCTTTTCGGGGATAGGCAAGTCTGACGTAAATATGATACAGCAGGGCTCAAGCGCACAAAGCCTTTCAAAAGCCTCGTCTCGCTTTTCTTCGCCTAAGTCGGTAAGATACTTGTGCTCCGTATAGCCGATAAGCTGAATACGGTCCTTGTCAAAAAGGTCGGAATACCCCGAAAGTGCAAGTCCGGGGTGGTTGATGTCCGCGCACTTTACTTCCCGACTTTCAATGTCATCGGGCAAATATACCGTTTCGAGTGCAAAGTTGTTGATTACCTTCGTAAGCGCCACCGTGTATTCCATAGCGTCCTCCCACAAGCTTATATATAGATATAACATTACAATATACATTATATACCAAAGCTTTACCGAGTGCAAGAGATAGGAGAAAAATTCTGAATAAAATAGCCCCGTTTTTGCAAATAATACGGGAAAAAGTATTTATTTTTCGGAGGTTTTCGATGGATAAAGTGAAAACGGATCTTGAGCTTGACGAATATCTCTATAGATTCTATGAAAACGTCGCGCAAAAAAGTAATAAAAGCGTAGAAGAAGTTTTGTCGGATTCTCTTTTCAGATTTGCGGGTTTTATCTCGCTTGAATTGTTGAGGAAAAAGATGTAAAGGAAGGTAGCCTTCGTAAACGGACAGTCGAGAGCCTGTACCTACAGCCTAAAATCAAAAAGACGGCGCGATGCGCCGTCTTTTTGATTATCTTAATAATTTCCTGTCCACTCGTTGTCGCCGCCCTGTCCGCCGCCAACGTCTTCTCCGCCTTGGTTGTCATCGTCGTCTGCTTCGGGATAGAGAGGATATTGACTGTCGCCAAAGAATGAGTTGTAAAGAAGGTAGATTGCGTCGTCCGCATTCTTTTCACCGTCGCCGTTTACGTCGGGATCCTCGGTGAGAGGATATTGGGTGTCGCCGAAGAATGAATTATAAAGAAGGTAAATAGCGTCGTCCGCATTCTTTTCGCCGTCGCCGTTCATGTCGCCGCTTCCCGCAGGCAAAGGCTCCTTATAAGATGCTTTATACGCATCAAAATAGCTGTTTGCAAGTGCCGTGAAGCCTGAAGACATCAAGTGTACCGTATCGGTAGAAACCGCCGTAGGTCCTGCGTTCTTAACGTAGGTGTAGTTGTCCGCCTTAACAAGTCTTTCTTCGCCCTCTGCGTTGATCTCTTCAATGATAGCCGTATATTTTTCGTTGAGCATTTCAAGACCAATGTTGCCCGTTGTGAGCCACGCACTTCCGTTTGAGCGGGGCGTCAGGGTTGCACCGCAAAGAATTCCGTCATCTGGAAGATCTGAAAGTATCGCTCTTACAAGCGTTTCCCAACGATCTGCAATAATGTTTATCTTATCTTCACCGCCGCCGTACGCTGACATTCCTCCGATATCGTTGATACCTATCATCATAAAGAATACGTCGGGTGCGTACTTGGTCTGCAATCCTTCACGAAGATCTGCAATACCTCTGTTGTTATCGGGGGCAGCCGCTTCGGGATAGTGGCCGCCTTCAATTACCCAACCGCTATGTCCCTCGTGTCTGTATAAGAAGCCGTCGGTTACGAGAGTGTTGTCAATAGAGGTCGTGTTGCCGCCTCTTACGTGCTTTAAGTTGCCCACAAATACGACTCTACCGTATTCTTCAAGGAGCATCTCGGAAAGCTCTTTTCTGTATCCGGGCTTAACAGTAACGGTCTCGGGAGTCACTCCGCAAGTAATGGAGTCACCGATGCATACGAACTTCTTGGGAAGCACGTCGCCTTCTTTGGTCATATACCAACCCGTCTCTATTGTGTTCGTTCCGTATTCTGCGTAAGCGATCGCCGCCGCATTCGTGTCGCCCGTATCGTTATCAAGAAGCACCATACCGTTTTGCGCTACGAGCTGATAGCGCTCGTATTCGTTATTCAAAACGATATCGAACACGTATCTTGCGTCCTGCGCCGTCATAGTCTGAAGATTGATGTACTTGCCGTTTGCGTCTACGAGAGCGTATTTGTTCACAGACTCGTAGTATTCAAGCTTGAAGCTCGTTTCTCCGTCTACGGTAAGCATTCTGCCCGTGTCCGTATTCATAAAGCTGTATTTTTTGCCCGCTTCGAACTTATCGGATATGTCATCATGCGAAGGAAGCGGATAGTCCGCGATAAGTCCGTTTTTCGTGTCGCCGAGTCCTATATTCGAATCGGTCGTGAACATCTCTGCAGGAATGGAATATTGGGTCGCATCCGAAACGTCGGTTGCGAAATCCGCAATATACGATGCGCCGTATTCGCCTGCGCCCACAGAAACTACGGAAACAGACTCCGTGCCGTCAACGCTCATTTTATATCCGTCTTGAAGCTTTACGTTTTGAGTAAAGGTGAATTCGAGCTTGCCGATATTCGCATCAATGGTATTGATAAGGGAAACCTCGGGTTCGATTATATCCATAGTAACGCCTATGTTAACTCCGTCAACGATATATCCCAAATTTCTTTCGTTCATAGCATCCGCCCATTTCTCAGTAGGTAGCCAGTAAGCATCATAACTGTGGACCGTAGTGTTTCCTTTAAGTTCCTTATTGTCAGCCGTTCTTATGACCTTATAAGAAACGTTTCCATCTGCGGAAATGTCGGATAGACCCGATTCAACGAATCGAACGCCTGCCTGTGCAGCAGTCGCGGGATCGCCCTTTGCAAACAAAAAGTCACTTATGTCTGCAGGCTTATCAAAAGTGACGATTACGGTATTCGAGTATTCGTTGCCCGAAACAACCGTCGGGTCTACGTATTCTATGCTCTTTATTGAGTATTGGTCGTGTCCGATAACCGTGCCTCCGTCACTTATATTTCCACTGGGGGCAGGTTTGGTGCAAAAATATATATACCACCGGCTGAATATATGCACCGGCTCCGAAAATTCAAACGTTACCGCGAATTTATCGGTATCAATAGCTGCCGAAACTATCTCAAAC
>CALCTE010000160.1 GCA_937893885.1 uncultured Clostridia bacterium
ATTCTACTGTGGATTGGGGTGAGTTGGGCGATAAATACTATCGCCCCAACACCGCAGACTGGCCGGCAGAGGTAGATAGCCTAATCATCGAGGAGTTTCCGATGGAAATTGCTTGCAAGTATTGGCATATTTTGCAGAATGCACGCACCGACTTCCATCAAAAATCACTACCTTTGAGAGCAGAAGCTTCCAAAAATGAGCTTGATGCTCTTGATAAGAGCGAAGCGATATTCGATACCGTCTTTGTTCGGTGTGTTAGTCAAGAGTATTATATGAGACTTTTACCAGAAATGTACAACGAAGTTATGAAGCCAGCAATAGATGAGTTGATAAAAGAGCTAAATAGATAGAAAATTTCAGTTATAACCCTTAAAAATTTTGGCAACGATATAGATGTTGACCCAGAAATATAAAAAAGAATAATGTATAAATTTATTTATTAAATTATTCTTTTTTATATTTGTATTGGATTTATCCAATACAGTGATAAAATTCGTAGAATTTTAGAGCCTGTCTTTAAAAAAGTGGACTGAATTATATGTAGAATTTATGGAGAAATAAGAATGGATGACAAAATTTTTGATAGCATCAAACATGTTGATCTAAAAGAAACCATGGAAAATTCTTATATCGATTATGCTATGAGCGTTATTGCTTCCAGAGCACTTCCTGATGTAAGAGACGGTTTAAAACCTGTTCAGCGTAGAGTTTTATATTCTATGATTGAACTAAATAATGGTCCTGATAAACCACATAGAAAATGTGCACGTATCGTTGGAGATACCATGGGTAAATATCACCCTCATGGTGACTCTTCTATTTATGGTGCATTAGTTAAAAAAAGATGTGTAAAGTGTGAAAATGATTGTATATCTAAACTGCCCCAACAGTTTAGCAATCATTTTTCACATGTTACTCGAAAACAAACAAACTAGGTAGATTGAATGATTACTAGTAACATTAGTAATTTATATGTTAAATGCTATTTAAAACTATGTTTTATAGTTGCAGATGAAATGCACAGTTAATATGGTTTAGCTATGCTTTTAAGCATTTAATACTTATTTTTTCATTCACAATCGGTTTTATAATATCTCTGCCATCTACGTTTTGTGCGTTCATCGCTCCGTAAAGTCCCGTTGCCGTATTTGATATGAGCTCTCCCGTTTTCTCGTTTTTAAAGCTTCCTTTCAACTCTCCCGGGACGTTCGGTTTACCTTTTACTGCGTAGTCCACGGATATTTTGACCGCAGTGCCTCTAGCAAGCGGCATAAGCATTCCCGTATCTGCATCCGATATGCCGTGTCCGAGGCTTGCGAATATGCCGTCCTTCGTAACGTAGGTCACCGTGCCTATACCTGCGGTGCTGTCTCTTATCCACATCCCCGCCTTATATGCGCCGTATTCGTTTTTTTGTGCCGTGAGCGTCGCAGTGCGCTCCTTGCCGTCTCTTTTGTACGTTATTTTGATTGATTTTCCGCCGCTTTCAGCTATTATTTGGGAAAGTTTTTCTACCGTATCGGTCTTTACGCCGTCCGCCTTTATTATGAAATCTCCCTTTTTAAGTCCCGCTTTACTTGCGGGACAGTCTCCTTCATTTATGCCGACGACTATCACGCCACCCGTGTGAAATTTCACGCCTAAAGTGTCACCGCCGAGATAAACGTACGAATCCTCCACGGAATTCACGGCAACGCTTTTTACAGGAAGGCCGAAAAGCGTTGCAGACGCACTCCCGCCGTCAGTGCTTTCTTTCAACATTATTATACCGCCTATACTGCTGTTTTTTCCTAAAGTGCCGTCTGATACGCTGCTCGGAATAACCCGATCGCAAACGCCGAGGACAGCTATAAAACTTATGATGAGCACAAGCAGAAATATTCTCTTATACGAGCTTTCTTTATACCCCATTTTTGATATCCCCCGATTATGATTTTTTGGTTTTTTGACGCTTTTATTATTTGTTTCTTTCGCTTTTTGAATACCTTGAATTTTTTTACGGAAAAATTCGGGTAATGTTGCACAAAAGACTGTGTCGAAATATGTGTAAAGCGGAAAAATTTGACTATTTTTAAAAAACCGTTGACATATAATGAAATTTTGATATAATATTTTTGTATATAAATATATATATAAAGCAAACTATCAAGAAAGGACTAAACTCATGAAGAAAAGAATTGTTGCTTTATTAATGGCACTTTCGCTTCTTGCATCGGTTTGCGTGTTTACCGCGAACGCCGAAGATCCCTCCGGTGTCGTTGTAAATTCCGCCGAAGAGCTCATTGAGGCTCTTAAAACGGAAAACGCACAGATCACGCTTGGAAGCGACATCGTACTTAACGAAGGTGTTACCTTTACGTACGATGCAACAAACGCCGTAATCATCGTAAGCGATGCAAACGGCACAATAGCAAAGGTTCGCACAGGCGAAGAAGCCGGAACTACTACCGGTGAAGTCATTGAAGGCTCTCTCGACGAGCTTAACAACTGGACTCCTTTGGCAAATCTTAACGGAGCCGATATCAACGGTAACGGTCATACTATCAAAGGTCTTTACATCGGCGGCGATGCCTCTACGGGCGGTGCTTTTGTAAAAACCATCAGGGTGGGCGAATCCGTTAAGAACCTCAAGTTCGAAAACTCACTCGTTATCACAAGCTACGTAACCTATCCGGCTACGCTTGTAGCTGAATTGTACGGCGACGTTTACGATGTTGAATTCAAGAACTCATTCGTTATCGGAAGCCACGTGCAAAGCGGCGGCAAAATAGGCGGTGCTATCTCCCAAATGTTCCCCACCGTAAGCGGCACGACTGTAACCTACAGTCCCACCGTTGACGGCATTAAGTTTGAAGGCGGCGTGTTTGATAAGACAGGCGCAGACCTTCCCATCGGCGGTATTATCGGACGTTCCAACGGCGTTACGGTAATCAACTGTGAAAACTACGCGCCCGTTAAGATTGTCAACGGTGGCACTTACGCGGCAGGCGGTATCATCGGTCTTCTTGAACCCGTAAGCGACCAAGCTTACGGCGCAAACGGCGCTCCCAGAGATTCGTTTGTCTACAATAACGCAAACTACGGTGAAATCGTTTCCAGCAACACTGAAAAACTTTATGCGGGCGGTATCATTGGTAGAATCGACGTTTACTGGTCTGCAGGCGAGGACGTATTCTTACATAACCTCTACAATGCAGGCAAGATCGTAAACGGTCAAGAGATCGTCGGTACCATGAACAACTCCGGTGCGAATTTCCCTCTTGATAAAACGATGGTGCACTATTGCTTCGC
>CALCTE010000161.1 GCA_937893885.1 uncultured Clostridia bacterium
TTGAGGAGGCTTACCATATCTTCGAAAACAAGCTGGATGGGGTTATTAAGATTGCTGTGACGACATAATCGTAAGTTTTTCTTGCAGTCAAGTTCACGCGATGCTATACTGATCATGCAGGCATAGCCTGACATCATTTTAGGAGATAAGCTGTTTGAAAAACAACACCTTAGAGATTGTAGCAACCCTTTTCTAATATCAATATAGAAAGGATTTGTTACAATGAAAACCATCATCCGCAATGAAACCCCCGCCGACTACCGAGCTGTAGAAAACCTAACCCGTGAGAGTTTTTGGAATGTCTATAAACCAGGTGCTGACGAGCATTATTACGTTCACATGATGCGCTCCCATCCCGATTTCATCCCCGAACTCGCGTTTGTGATCGAAAAGGACGGGCGGATCATCGGCAATATCATGTATACCAAAGCGTGGCTCGAAGACGAGAACGGCGAACGGAAGGAAATCCTTTCCTTCGGTCCGCTCTGCGTCGCTCCCGAATTCCAGAGACATAAGCTCGGCAAAGCGCTGATCGAGCATTCCTTTGAAGCGGCACGTGCCATGGGATACGACGTGAACATCAACTTCGGTAATCCCGGCAACTATGTCAGCCGCGGGTTCGTCAGCTGCCGGAAAAAGAACGTCAGTTTTGTTGTCGACGGCAATTTCCCGACCGCGCTCCTCGTCTGCGAACTGATCCCGGGCGCGCTCGACGGCAGAAAGTGGATGTACATTCCCAGTACCGCCGCCGATTGCTGCGAGGACACCGCCGCTGTGGAAGCCTTCGACGCTACATTTCCACCCAAGGAAAAGAAATGGATGCCGAGCCAGGAAGAGTTCTACATCTATAGTCATTCTTCGGTAGTCAGATAAACGTAAAATTAGCCTCTGAGAAGTCGAGAGATTTCTCAGAGGCTTTCTCTTATTTACGCACGCTTACGGAAGCATAGATCATCACGAGTCCGGCACTAATGAGTGCACCACCGATGATATCGGATAACCAATGCACGCCCGACACAAGCCTGCCGATAACCATAAATACGATAAATACGGCAATCGAAATCATCACACACCGCCTGAACACATCGTTTTCTATACGGGCGTGCAGCTGTATCATTGCCGCAGGCATCACACACATAACGAGCATAGTAGTGGAGGACGGATAAGAAGCTTCCAGATAACCGCCAAGCAACACGGGTCTATAATTGATAACGACTATTTCAAAGAAAATGTATGCCACCAGCACGACGACATAAAAGCCGCCCAGCGCCAACAAGCTTCGATCCACTTTCAAAAGACTTTTTCTTTTAATCCACTGTGCAAGACCAAGCATGGCAAAGCCAAATGCTACACCGATGGGCACAAGACCGAGCCAATCGGTAATCGTGTATAGGTGGAAATTCACCCCCGTGAATTTATGAACATATCCGTTCAGCGCAGCAAAACCGACACTTGACCCATTGGGACCGATTGCGCGAATGTCAACAAGACTTACAAGAACAGTCCATAATACGAATGCCGCAAGAAAGCCCGCCCCAATTAGAAACTTCTTTTTGTCTGCATTTTTCATAGTTTTTACCTTCCTTTTGTGTATTGGCAAATACAGCATAAAGGAAGGTATCCGCAGAGGCAAGAAACGGCTCGTCACAACCGTGGTACGATTCGTATCATCGGCGTTTTATGAGGATGAAAACCTTGATTGCTAATAATACAAATGCAAACACGGCGGCATAGGGCTGAGAGCTTACCACAAAGAGCAATACGGACGCCATGCCGAGCAGCAATGAAATATTCGTTTTGCTTTTCAGCCAAAATGCTTTTTGGCAGTTTTGCAAGGCAAGCGTAAGAACGCCCACAAAAAATGTGACCACCACAACAGCAAAATACGCCGCCTTCAAATAGAGCTGAATACCGGAAAGATTGAGCAACGAAACGCTCCGAATCACACCTTCCCTATTCTCGGCAAAGAATGGCAGGAAAAGAAGCATAGCAATACTCAAATCCAGCAAGGCGTAAACAAAATCCTTGAAGCGGGTTTCTTTTTGCTTGCTGTCTTCCTCGGCGATTGTGAGCAGTTCGTCGGATGAGAGAAGCTCATCGATGGATACCGAAAAGAATTTCGAAATCGCTTTTAAGGCATCTATGTTGGGGTAGCCTCTGTTTGATTCCCATTTTGAAATTGCTGTTCGTGTGACGTAGAGCTTTTCCGCAAGCTCTTCTTGCGTGAAACCGTTATCGGCTCTTAACTTTTTCAGTTTTTCTCCCAAGGTCATAATGGCTCCTCCTTGCTTTTGTGACACCATTATAACGCCAACGCCCAATCAAGTCACGACACGATCCGTCACATCAGCGTTTTTTATAGATCACAAGCTCGGGGTTTGCGCCGCCTTCTTCATAGGTACAGATAAGGATAAAATCCGCGTTTGCGACGACGCCGAAGCATCGGTCACCGGTTTCGGATTCCAGTTGATTTCCCAGAT
>CALCTE010000162.1 GCA_937893885.1 uncultured Clostridia bacterium
AAGGTCGGGAGCGCTTAAGAATAAGAGCCCGAAATCGTCCTCTTCGTAATAGCCGTATTCATACTCGAATACGAAAAGCTCAACGCCCACGGTATTCTCCACACCGTTATTGAATGGGTTTACGAAGAATACTCTGTTTTCGGTGGCAATTACCGCGGGAGCTATCGAATAGGTCTTGCCTATCTCGCCAACAAGCTCGACCATCGCCTTGCGGACCGCCTCACTGTCGGTTGCGGTGCCGGGATTTTCTATCTCCTCCAAGAGAGTGTCGAACTCGACCTGCGAGCTTTCACTGTACGGCACAAGCTCGACCGTTACGCCGTTTGCGGGAGTGGGTAAAAATATCATCATCGCAATGCCGACGAGCGGAAGGCAGCACAAAACTATAATAAATATTTTTAAATTTCTCGCGTAAGAAAAGGGTTCCTTCGTTCTCATATCAATTCTCCGTTTAAATACAGTTCTACTTGATATTATATTATATCTCTTTTAACTACCCTTTTGCAAGTCTTTCTTATATTTTTTTACATTTAAACACTAATTTTCATTCTTTTTACAAAAATAAAAAGCCGTCTGCTTCTTTTGCAGACGGCTTTTTGGCTTACATTTAATGGATAATTCTTACTCTGATAACGCCTTCGATAGCCATAAGCTTTTCGTAAGCTCCCTCGGGTATCTCGTCGGTAGCCTCCATAATGGTATAGGCGTTTTCCTTTTTGCTCTTGTTTATCATATTCTCGATGTTTGCGCCCGCTTCACCCATAACGCCCGATATCTGTGCCAAAACGTTGGGGATATTCTTATGGTTTACGCAAACTCTTGCCTTACCCGAGCGGGGAAGCTCGGCGTTGGGATAGTTTACCGAATTTTTTATGTTTCCGTTTAAAATATAATCGGAAAGCTCTTGTACTGCCATAACCGCGCAGTTATCCTCTGCTTCGGGCGTAGATGCGCCGAGGTGAGGGATCATAACGGTATTCTTCGCGCCAATCATATCATTTGTGGGGAAATCCGTAACGTAGGAAGCAACCTTTCCGGATTCAAGCGCCGCTTTCATATCCTCGGAATTTACGAGGTCGGCTCTTGCGAGGTTTATAATTCTCACTCCGTCCTTCATCTTCGCGATAGTCTCTTTGTTTATCATACCCTTCGTTGTGGGAGTTGAAGGAATGTGAAGCGTAATATAGTCAGCATTTGCGTATATCTCATCGTTGTCGCTTGCCTTGTGTATCTTTCTTGAAAGCATCCAAGCGGCGTCAACCGTAATATAGGGGTCGCAACCGAGAACGTCCATTTCAAGAGCGTGAGCTGCATTTGCAACCAAAGCGCCGATAGCGCCGAGTCCGATTACGCCGAGTGTCTTACCCGCAAGTTCGGGGCCTACGAACGCTCCCTTGCCCTTTTCTACCTGTGCGGCAATGGGAGTTTCACCACCTAAAGTTTTGACCCAATCAATTCCGCCTGCGATATTTCTTGATGCAAGAAGGAGTGCGCCGATAGCAAGCTCCTTGACAGCATTTGCGTTTGCACCGGGTGTATTGAAAACGACGATACCCTTTGCCGCGCAATCTTCAACGGGAATATTGTTTACGCCCGCGCCTGCTCTTGCGATAGCAAGAAGGCTTTCGGGGAATTCGATCTCGTGCATCGAAGCGGATCTTACGAGTACGGCATCGGGATTTTCAACGTCTTCGCCGATGTTATACATATCCGCAGGAAGCTTATTAAGTCCAATCTTTGCAATCTTATTGAAAAGTTTAACGTTATACATTTTTATCTCCTATGCTTTGGGGTTTGCCTTTGCAAACTCGTCCATATATTTAACAAGTGCCTCTACGCCTTCCTTGGGCATAGCGTTGTAGATAGAAGCTCTCATACCGCCTACGCTTCTGTGTCCCTTAATGTTAACGATGCCCCTTTCGGCAGCGCCTGCGCAAAACTTCTTGTCAAGCTCCTCATTGCCCGTTACGAAGGTAACGTTCATAAGGGAGCGATGCTCTTTTTCAACTGCGGCAATATAGTAATCCTGATTGTCAAGATAGTCATAAAGTATAGCCGCCTTTTCTTCGTTCTTCTTTTTCATGACTTCAAGGCCGCCCATATCGCGAATCCACTCGAATACGAGCTTTGCGATATAGATGCTGTAGCAGGGAGGCGTATTGTACATAGAGCCGTTTTCTGCCTGTACCTTATAGGAAAGCATCGTGGGTGTGAAGTCTTTTTCGTTACCCAAAAGGTCTTCTCTTACAATAACGACGGTAAGACCTGCGGGGCCGATGTTCTTCTGTGCGCCCGCGTAGATTACACCAAACTTGGAAACGTCAACAGGCTCGGAGAGAATGCAAGATGACATATCTGCAACCAACGGTACGTTTACTTCGGGAATGTAGTTATACTTCGTTCCGTAAATGGTGTTGTTAAAGCAGATGTGAAGATATGCCGCATCTTCTCTTATATCGGAAGCGGTGACGTGAGGCACGTAGCTGAAATTCTTATCTTTAGACGTTGCAACAAGCTTTATATCGCCGTATTTCTGGGCTTCGGTATAAGCCTTTCCCGAAAACTGTCCGCTTACTATGTAGTCCGCCTTATTTGCGTCTCCGATAAGGTTCAAGGGCACTGCGGCAAACTGCGTAGAAGCGCCGCCTTGAAGGAAAAGCACCTTATAGTTATCGGGGATATTCATAATTTCACGCAAGGTCGCCTCTGCGTCTGCAATGATCTTCTCGTAGGGCTTGGAGCGATGGCTCATCTCCATTACGGACATTCCCGCGTCCCCGTAAGAACACATCTCGCTTGCTGCCTTTTCCAAAACCTCCAAAGGCATAGAGGAAGGTCCTGCAGAAAAATTGTAAACTCTCTTCATAATACATTATCCTTTCGTATGTAAGTGTAAAAGTAAAATATGATTTAATTATATAAAAAAAGTTATCAATTGCAATAGTTTTTTTCAAAAAAATTACTATTTTTAAAAAATTATTCAAAAACGGGAGATTTTGCGTGCTCCAAGATAAACGAAGATGCCGTTTCCCAGATGATGTAAACGTAGACACACTGTTCGCTGTTATAGCTTATAAGCTCATCGTATCCGCTGTATCCGAGCTTATGCGCAAGCTCATGGCCTAGCATCTGACACTGCGTTTGGGAAGGAATAAGACCTTCCTCTTTTGCTATCGCAAATGCACAAAGTTCATTTTTGACCTTCTCTTCGGCATAAGCGCGCGCATCGGACAATATCTGTTCTTCGGTCATATGTACCGAGGAAAGATACTCCTCGTAAGATATACCGTTATATTCGGCTATCTCTTTATAATAATCGATATACTCGGTTTCACACCGAGAAAGCTCGTCCTTGGGTAGAGGACTGAAAAACGTAGAATCGGCTACAGCCTTGTCCCACAAAATACGCTTTTTGGCATACTCTGCTATCTCCGCATCCTCCGTATATATATCTATCTCAACCGCATCATAAAGAGCTTCAAGGCTCTCGTAAACACCGTCTGCCGAAACACTCTCATCGTTAAGAGCGGAAAAGTCGGGCCGGTATATCTCTTTGAGCTTCGTTCTCACTTTAAGAGTCTTGCCTCTGTAACGCACGTCGGAATAAAAGCTTGGGACGTTAAAGTAGCTCTCGCCGTTTATCGACCTTTGAATTGCATCTGCAAGCAATCTCTCCGTATACGAATCGGAAAGTACGTTAAGTCTTGTTAAAGCACCTATGACGATTTCGTAGTCACCCGCCGGCAAAAAATCGCATACTTCCGTACCAAGAAGCACCTCACACTCCAAAACAGCTTTGTCTCCAATTAAAGCCGTATCTGCTTTATCATAAGTGACGAGATCTTTGAAAATTTCTGCTATGCGGGCGTTTCTTCTTGCTTCGAAGTCGTAATCAAGCTCAACGGATACGTCCGTGACGCCTATGTATTCGCCCAAGACGACATAGCTGTCCAAAGGATAGTTATACGGAAGTTTTTTTTGCGCCCATATACTTGTGTCTTCAGGTTCCGCTTCACAAGCGCAAAATATCGCACTCACCGCACAAATAGCAAGCAATAAGGCAATCGCCTTTTTAACCGTGTTATTTGCCATTTTCTTTAGCTTCAACGTAGCATTTCACAAAGTCCGCAATGACCTGTGCTGCTTTGTCGGAGGACATTATACTGCTATCTACACAAAGGTGATAATTTTGCACATCGCCCCATTTTGCAGAGGTGTTGCTCTTGTAAAAGGTAGCGCGCGATTTGTCGGACTTTAAGACCTTGTCCTTTGCTTTGTCGAAGCTTATCCCGTATTCGTTTGCAACTCTTCGCGCTCTGTATTCAACGGGTGCATGTATAAAAATGCGTATATTCTCCGGAAGCTCCTTTAAAATATTGTCCGCGCACCTGCCCATGATCACGCAAGGAGATGCCGCAAGGCGCTCTATGACCTGCTTTTGCGCGACATACAGCCTGTCGTTTACCGAAAGGCTTTCGTGAGAAAAACCTGTATGGCTCACGTGATGTCCCGGGATCCATGGCAATGGAATAAAGAAAGCTTCCGACGGGCTTTTCGTCAACACTTCCCGCCACGTGATAGTCTATCCCGCTTTCCTTTGCGGCAAGCGCAAGCAGTTCTTTGTCGAAATAGTGGACTCCTAAAATCTCCGCAAGCTTTTTTCCTATCTCGCGGCCGCCCGATCCGTACTGTCTTCCTATGGTTACTACAGGATACATCTCATTACCTCACTGTTCGCAAACTATAAGTACCTCGTCCCCGCCGTCAAGTTCGGGAACGCACACGTGTATTCTTTCCTTTTTGGACGTAGGGACATTCTTTCCCACGTAATCACCTCTTATGGGAAGCTCTCTGTGTCCTCGATCTATAAGCACCGCAAGCTGTATCTTTGCAGGTCTTCCCAAAGCGAGCACAGCTTCCATTGCCGCTCTCGCAGTTCGTCCCGTATAGATAACGTCGTCTACCAAAATAATGACCTTATCCTTTACGGGAAAGTCTATCTTCGTATCGCTCACTACGGGTTGGGTAGAATGGGAAGAAAGATCGTCTCTGTACAAGGTTATATCAAGCTCGCCTACGGGAACATCAACGCCGTAGAATTTCTTAATATTTTCCGCAATATCGGCGGCGATATACACGCCTCTGCGCCTTATGCCGACGATACAAAGCTTATCGCTTTCGTCGGAATTTCTCTCCATTATCTCGTGGGCAATCCTCGCCTCCGAACGAGACTTCGCCGCACCGTCCATTATCGTTTTTTTCATACGTCTGATTCTATTTCTTTGCCTATGCAAAAGTACTGCACGTAGTTCTCAATACAATGCTCGATGACCTCAAGCGCCTTTTCTCTTCCCTCTACGTTATTTACCTTCGTTTCCTTGCCCTCAAGCGCCTTGTACACCTTAAAAAAGTGTGTCATCTCCTCAAAAATATGTATCGGAATATCGCTTATATCCTTGTACATATTGTAGTTGGGATCGTTAAAAGGAATAGCAATTATCTTCTCATCGGACTTTCCACTGTCAAGCATTGAGATTACGCCTATAGGATAGCTTCTTACAAGCGTAAGAGGCGCTATTGCTTCACTGCAAAGAAGGAGCACGTCAAGCGGATCTCCGTCATCACCGTAAGTGCGAGGAATGAATCCGTAATTTGCAGGATAATGCGTTGATGTGTGAAGAACGCGGTCAAGCATTATGTAACCTGTCTCCTTATCAAGCTCATATTTATTTTTTCCGCCTTTGGAAATTTCTATAACCGAAATAAAGTCTTCAGCGGTTATGCGTCTTGGGTTTATATCGTGCCATATACACTGCATTGTTGATTTCTCCTTTGTAAGCAAATAATTGTACACTTATATCATTCTATCACACTAAAATAAAAAAATCAAGGGCAGCCAATATGAAGCAAGAAAAATGTTTGTGAAAATACAGGTTTTTTTCTTAATTAATTTAAGCATTTCTGCGGAAATTTGCTTGACAAAAAGATTCGTGTGGGATATACTTTTTCTGTATGGATATATTACTTTGAAAGGTGAAGAATATGTTTGAAAAAGTATCGGGCTCACTCGACTTTGTAACGAGAGAGCAAGAAGTAACAAGATTTTGGAACGACAACAAGATCTTCGAGAAAACTCTGAAGGCAAGAGAAGGTTGTGATTGCTTTACCTTCTACGACGGACCTCCCACCGCAAACGGTAAGCCTCACATCGGCCACGTTTTAACTCGTGTTATCAAAGACCTAATTCCCCGTTATCAGACGATGAAGGGAAAAAAGGTGCTTCGTAAGGCGGGTTGGGATACTCACGGTCTGCCCGTAGAGCTTGAGGTCGAAAAGCTTATCGGCATTTCCGGAAAGCCCCAGATAGAAAAATACGGAGTAGAGGCTTTTTGTAATCTCTGCAAGGAGAGCGTTTGGAAATATACAACCGAGTGGAAAATAATGAGCGACAAGGTTGCTTATTGGGTAGATATGGACAACCCCTATGTCACCTATCACAACGATTACATTGAGTCGGAATGGTGGGCTTTAAAGCAGATTGCCGAAAAAGACCTTCTTTACAAAGGGCACAAAATAGTCCCTTACTGCCCCCGTTGCGGCACGTCCCTCTCAAGTCACGAAGTTGCGCAAGGCTATAAGGACGTGAAGGAAACGTCTGCTATCGCGCGCTTTGCGCTTAAAGGTGAGGAGAATACGTATTTCCTTGCTTGGACGACGACGCCTTGGACGCTTCCCTCCAACGTATCATTGGCAGTTAACCCCCGCGAAACTTACGTTAAAGTTAAGTGCGCGGACGAATATCTTATTTTGGCAGAGGCGCTTACAAGTGTTCTTGACGAGGAATTCGAAACAGTAGAGTCCTACGTCGGCACAGACCTCGAATTTAAGGAGTACGTACCTTTGTTCGATTTTGCAAACCCCAAGAAGAAGTGCCACTACGTAACGTGCGCGGATTACGTAACGCTCACGGACGGTACGGGTATCGTACATATCGCTCCCGCTTTCGGTGAAGACGATGCAGAGGTCGGCAGACGCTACGACCTTCCTTTCGTTCAGCTCGTTGACGAAACGGGTAAGATGACCGAGGAGTGCAAAGAGTTTGCGGGCCTTTTCGTAAAGGATGCGGACAAACCCATTTTGAAGGACCTCAAGGAAAGAGGACTTCTCTTCAAAGCTCTTCCCTTTGAGCACAGCTATCCTTTCTGCTGGAGATGCGATACTCCCCTCATCTACTATGCAAGAGACACTTGGTTTGTCAAGATGACGGCTCTTCGCGACAGACTTATCGCAAATAACAACTCTATAAACTGGATACCCGAAAACATCAAGGCAGGCAGAATGGGTGCAACGATTGCACAGCAACCAAAGCTTATTGGCTCTACAGCAATTGAAAATGCATTGAAATTAATCGGTGGAGAGTCGATTCCTAAGATATTGGGGCACTCCCCTTCCCGTATGGGAATGCGGGGACTGCGGTCACTTCCACGTCATCGGCTCTATCGAAGAACTTAAAGAGCTCGGACAAGACGTTCCCGACGATATCGAGCTTCACAAGTGCTACGTTGACAAGATAACCATAAAGTGCGACAAGTGCGGCAAAGAGATGCACAGAGTACCCGACGTTATCGACTGTTGGTTTGACAGCGGCTCAATGCCATTTGCGCAGTGGCACTATCCCTTCGAACACAAGGAAGAATTTGAATCCCGCTTCCCCGCCAATTTCATTTCCGAGGCCATCGACCAGACGAGAGGCTGGTTCTATACGCTTCTTGCCATCTCCACGCTCCTCTTTGACAAGGCTCCCTTTAAGAACTGTATAGTTCTCGGTCACGTCAACGATAAGGACGGCATAAAGATGTCAAAGCACAAGGGTAACGTTATCGCTCCCGACGTAGTTTTGGATAAGCAGGGTGCTGACGCAGTAAGATGGTATTTCTACTCCGCAAGCGCTCCTTGGCTTCCCAGCAGATTCTCACCCGAAGCTGTCGGGGAGAGTCAGAGAAAGTTCCTTGGAACACTCTGGAACACGTATTCGTTCTTCGTTTTGTATGCAAATATAGATAACTTTGATCCCTCTGCTTACACGCTTGATTACAGCAAGCTCTCCGTAATGGATAAGTGGGTGCTCTCGAAACTCAACACGCTCGTTAAGACCGTGGACGATAACCTCGCAAATTACAAGATAACCGAATCCGCAAGAGCAATCCAAGAATTTACCGACGAGCTTTCCAACTGGTATATCCGACGCGGCAGAGAAAGATTCTGGGCAAGCGGAATGGAGCAGGACAAGATAAATGCATATATGACGCTTTACACGGTGCTCGTGACTATGTCCAAACTCTGCGCTCCCTTTATTCCCTTTATGGCTGAGCAGATCTACCAAAATCTCGTTCTTTCCGTAGACAAGAACGCTCCCGAGAGCGTACATCTTTGCGACTTCCCCGCATCTTGCGAGAATATGATTAGCGAAGACATCGAATTTAATATGGATAAGGTCGTAAGTGCGGTTGTTTTGGGACGCGCTTGCCGTAACGGTGCTAACGTCAAGAACCGTCAGCCCATCGCAAAGATGTACGTCGAATACGAGGGCGAAGACCTTCCCGAAAGCTATATGCAACTTATCGCTGAGGAGCTTAACGCAAAGGCTTGCGAGAGAACATACGACAGCTCAAAGTTTGTTGGCTATAAATTCAAGCCCCAGCTCAAAACCCTCGGCAGAAGATACGGAAAGCTCATTCCCGCCATAAGCGCTCATCTTGCCGCTATCACAGACGGTCACGCCGTTATGGACGCGGTAAAGGACGGCGGCGTATATACGTTTGAAGTTGAAGGCGAAAGGATTAGCCTCGAAAAAGAAGATCTCCTCATCGAGACGGTTAAGGATAGCGGATACGTCAGCGAAAACGACAAGGGTATCACGGTCGTGCTTGACGTAAATCTTACGCCCGAGCTTATCGACGAGGGCTTTGTAAGAGAAGTGGTAAACAAGCTTCAGACAATGCGTAAAGAAGCCGGCTTTGAGGTTATGGATCACATCAAGGTAAGCTACAACGCAAGTCCCGTCGTTGAGAGGATACTTACAGAATTCGGAAACGATATCGCCTCCGACGTACTTGCCGAGAGCATCGAAAAGACCGCTCCCTTCGGATACGTCAAGGAGTGGGACATCAACGGAGAAAAAGCAACGTTTGGTGTGGAAAAGATATAAAAAAGTGAAAAGAGCTTGGCATCTGCTAAGCTCTTTTTTGCGATATGAGATATATTGACTTTTTATCTTTCATCGTGTATACTTATACTATAGAACAAAAAGGAGATACAACATGAAAAAGTTGCCTATACTTTTGGCTTTCATTCTCTGTTTTAGCACAGTATTCTGTTTACCCGTTTCAGCGCAAACGTCTCTTGACGAAGTATTCGATAACGAGCTTTGGATGCTTAACTCCATTTTTGATTACGATTCCTACTATATGGTACACAGAGTTCAAAGAGATCTGTTCGTGCTCGATCCGGAAGATTACTCTAAACCTACTGTGGTCTCCGCAAGTGTATATGAAGCTACGCTTAACAAATATTTCGTAATAGACGATGCTACGCTTCAACAAATAAGAACTTTCGATACAAGCATTCTTGAATACGATGAGGAGAGTGCTACGTACTCGCTTTACTTTATCGGCGGTTTCGGTGGCGGACTTGCACCTCGTGAATATATGTGCTACGTTGATAATCAAGACGGCACGTACAACGTATATTATCGACACGTGACGTATGAATTCCTTTACGAAGTGCTTCCCGAAGGTATTGACGAAATCGAATATGCATCGGCGTTGGGGTGGCCCTCGACTATAACGTACGAAGGTGCCGAATACCAAAACGGTATGGACGGATATTACAGAGTTAAGTCACTTGACAACTACGGTCATAAGTTCCACGTTTCACTTAACGACGATATGACCGTACGTATTATTTCCGTCACACAATTTACCGAAAGCGAATTACCCACAATCAAACCCGGCGATGTTAACGGCGACTACATTAAAAACGCAGACGATGCAATATACTTGCTGTATTCGGTATTCTTCACCGAGGAAAACTACCCCTTATCTCAAGATTGCGACTTTGACCAAAGCGGCGAGGTTAACGCAGAAGACGCGATATATCTCCTTTACAACGTATTCTTCGGCAAAAACAATTATCCGCTCTCTCCCGATAGAGTAGATAATGACTGGACAGATAATTATTAAGATAGGAAAAGCAGACGGCAATAAGTGCCGTCTGCTTTTTTACAGTTCGCATATATTCATTTTTACGCCTTTGGTGCTTACGTCGCCAAGGGCATAAGTTTTGAGCGTTGCGGGGCGGCGCGGGCGTGATATACTGCCCGGGTTTATAACTCTTACACCGTCTATGACAGTATCCGTAGGAACGTGGGTGTGTCCGAAAAACGCAAGTGAGCAACCGTTTGCTTTGGCTTCTCGCGCCACTTCCCTCTCGTCGTCGTAAAGCGTATGTCCGTGGCAGATATACACGTATACGCCGTCTATCTCTGTCACCGTTACGTACGGCACGTTTGGAAACATATCGCAGTTTCCCGCGACGCTTATGAGCGGTTTTGAAAAAAGCTGTGCTACGTATGATGCGTCAGCCGAAACGTCGCCGAGGTGAATTATGAGCTCTGCTCTTTCCCTCTCAAGCGCACGCTTCATACCGTCCGTGTTACCGTGCGAATCGGAAAATACTATAACTCTCATCTTTTCGGCTGATAAAAGCCTACCTTCTTATAGACCTTATTTATTGTCTTGTTAGTGATATATTCAGCCTTCTGTGCACCGTCAATGCAAATTGCATCAAGTTGTGCTTTATCGGAAAGATATGTGTTATACTTATCCTGTATCTTGCCGAGCACCTCTGCGCAGGCTTCACCGACGGCAAGCTTGAAGTCGCCGTAGCCTATACCCGCGAATTCCTTTACTATCTCATCGTCAGTCTTACCCGTGAGGCAGGAATAGATATTCATAAGGTTGCCGATACCTTCTTTGCCCTCGCCTCTGCAAACGACAGTATCGCTGTCGGTCACCGCGCGCTTAAACTTACGTATAATAGTGTCCTTGTCGTCAAGCAGCGAGATAAACGCATTTACGTTTTCGTCGGACTTGCTCATCTTCTTTGTGGGGTCTGCAAGAGAGCATATCTTGCCACCCTCCTTCTGCACGTATGCTTCGGGCACGGTGAAGACGTCGCCGTAAACGGAATTGAAGCGGTTTGCAATATCGCGCGTGAGTTCAAGATGCTGTATCTGGTCGATGCCTACAGGCACAAGGTCAGCCTTGGCAACAAGTATATCAGCCGCCATCAAAACGGGATAAGTGAAAAGTCCAGCGTTGATGTTATCAGCGTGCGAGCGGGATTTATCCTTAAACTGTGTCATTCTCGAAAGCTCACCGAACATCGTATAGCATCCGAGCACCCATGAAAGCTGTGCGTGAGCGGGCACCATACTTTGAATGTAAAGAAGGCTCTTGTCGGGAGTTATGCCGCAAGCCATATAAAGAGCCATAAGCTCAAGGCATCTTTTCCTGAGCTCTGCGGGCGTTTGGCGCACGGTGATGGCGTGCATATCCACAACGCAAAACATACAGTCATAGTCGTCCTGGAGCTTCTGCCAGTTTTTCAATGCGCCGAGATAGTTACCTATAGTAAGTATTCCGCTTGGCTGCGCTCCCGAAAATATCCTCTTTTTTGCTTCTGTGTTTTCCATTTTGTACTCCTATTTTACAAACTCTTTGAGTGTTTTTGCAAGTCTTGCGATGCCTTCGACAATATTTTCGTCGGAGGGCGTCGAATAGTTTATTCTGAAGCTGTGCGTTTCGGCAGATGTATCGGGAAGGAAGGTCTTACCCGTAACGACTGCCACCTTGTTTTCAAGGCAACGCTTACAGAAAGCGTCAACGTCCACGTAATCGGGCAAAGTGCACCAGATAAAGAGTCCGCCTTGGGGCCTTGTATAGGTCACGCCCTCGGGGAAGCTCTTATCCATCTCGGAAAGCATAAGGTTAGACTTACGGCGGTATAGAGCTCTTATTCCCTCGATATGTGCGTCGAAGTCGTAGTTTTCCAAATATTTGTCAATAAGCATTTGGAAGAAAAGATTCGTGTGTACGTCCGCGACCTGCTTGCAAACGACCATCTTCTGACTTATATCGTCTGGTGCGCATACAAAGCCGACGCGCATACCCGAGGAAAGCGTCTTGGAAAACGAGCCGCAGTATACTACGATGCCGTCTGTGTCTATACTCTTTATCGTGGGTACGTCTTCTCCGTCAAAGCGAAGCTCGCCGTAAGGGTTATCCTCAAGTATCACAATACCGCTTTTTTTGCATATCTCGTATACCCTCTCGCGTCTTTCAGCGGTGAGAGTAACGCCCATAGGATTTTGGAAGGTGGGAATTGTGTAAAGCACCTTTGCGTTTTTGTTTGCCGCTATAGCCGCTTCCAAAGATTCGGGTATGAGTCCGTCGCCGTCCATTTCAACGCCGACAAGCTTTACGCCGTATGAGCGGAACGAATTTAAAGCGCCGATGAAGCTCGGACACTCGCAAAGCACAACGTCGCCTTCGTTGCAAAGCACCTTGCAGGCAAGCTCAAGTCCCTGCTGACCGCCCGATGTGACGGTAACGGTATCGAATTCGCGTCCGACATTAAACTTCTCTTTGAGTCTCTTTGCTATCTTTTCGCGAAGGGGCATATAACCCTCGGTTATACCGTATTGAAGTGCGATGTTTGCTTCGTTTTCGAAAATCTCTTTAGAAAGCTTTGCAAACGCCTCTACGGGAAAGCTTTCGCACGAGGGGTTTCCTGCGGAAAGCGCTATCATACCGGGTTGTGATAAAACCTTGAACATCTCTCTTATCGCAGAGGGCTTTAAGGGTGCGACTTTGTTAGAAAATTTATATTCCATAATCAGTAACCTTCTTTATTTTTTGCAATTTTTACATAATTAAATATTATCATATAATAAACGTATTTGGCAATACTAAATACGAAAATTGTTGATAAAAAACGATTTTCAAATCAGTGTTTTCGAGGAAGCTATGAATAACGAAAGAAGAGAAGAAAGCGGAAGATACGTTTGGGCTGCCATTCTTATCATTCTCGCAGTAGTTCTCGCGGCGGTTGCTTTTGTCACTTGGGTGATAAGAGCGGACGATGCGGGTAATACGGCAAGATACGGCAATTTGGAAAACGGCAGTCGAAGCGGTACCTTCGGCCTCGCAGAGCAAGACGTAGGAAACGACACGAGACCTTACAGGACTACAACGGATTACAGTATCGGGGATACGGTCGATAACACCTATAACGCTCGATAATTTAAAATATCCCCTGACAGTGTCAGGGGATATTTCGCTTTTTACTTAAACTTGCGCTTTCTTGCAGCTTCGGACTTCTTCTTGCGCTTTACGCTGGGCTTCTCGTAGTGCTCTCTCTTACGGAGCTCGCTGAGAACGCCGCTCTTTGCGCACTGTCTCTTAAATCTGCGAAGAGCACTGTCCAAAGACTCGTTTTCTTTTACTCTGATTTCTGCCACTTTATATCCCTCCCTCCGCGTTTGCAGGGGTAAATCTGTAAATTTGTCCCATTAAAAGAACATAGGTATTTTATCACGTTTTTTATATTAAGTCAATATGTTTTTGAAACATTTTTTCATTTTTCTATTGACATATCGAGAGGTTTTAAGTATAATATCAAAGTACATTAAATATTGGGATGTAGCCAAGCGGCAAGGCATCAGACTTTGACTCTGACATTCCGATGGTTCGAGTCCATCCATCCCAGCCAAAAATCCCACGCGTCAGCGTGGGATTTTTCATTTGTGCCGCAAGGCACAACATCATTTGCCCGTAAGGGCAACATCGTTTGAGCGTCAGCTCAACTTCATTGCCGTTTTATGCGGCACAAACGAACGATGTTACGCCGTCGGCGTAAATGATGTGGGCTTACGCCCAATGATGTTACGGCTAACGCCGTAAATGATGTTGCGCTTCGCGCAAACGGAATCGATTCGATAGTTTTGTACGCTTAAATGCAGTTGATTTCTAACCGAAAATGTGTTATAATGGCGTTGGAAGGCGGTGTCGATATGCGAGATGATAAACTTGGTGAATTGTCAATGGAATTATCGGTAGAAATTCTGCAATTAACCAAAGAGCTGCGATCAAAACACGAGAATATTATTTCAAATCAAATAAGCAGAAGTGCGACAAGCATTTGCGCTAACATTGCCGAAAGCAATACGCTCACGGTCGTGCCGACTTTATTGCAAAACTTGAAATATCACTTAAAGAAACCAACGAAACGAGCAAATGGCTTGAAATGCTATGGAAAAGCGGATATATTGATGAGGCAAAATATAAACCGCTTGACCGTAAGTGTTCAACGATTAGATTTTTGCTGGTGAAATCAATTACAACCGCAAAAAACAATATTAAGAAATTATAAAAATTAACATAAAATCCACCCCTCTGCAAAGAAAATTGCAGAGGGGTGGATTTGTTTGGATTATAGTTTGCTGATAATTTCTGCTCTTTGTGATTGATACTCTTCCTCTGTAATCATATCTAGGTCAAGTTTATCTTTTAAGAGCTTTAATGCTTGTTCGGGATTCATTTTTTCCACCCCTGCTTTTTTGGGCGAAAGAGCAAGAATAGACGGTATTTTATTTTTTAAAGCAAACAAAAGCAAAGCAATATAAAAAGTGCTTGAACCGACAATACTCATAAGAGATTCAAAAAGGTATAAATACATTGAATCTTCTATGTAGGAATTTATAATTCGAAAAATAGTAATAAGAGACCACGCCTCATATAACAAACATACTGCCATAGCAACTATAACAAATACTTTTTTATTAAAGCCTTTAAGAGCACTTATTAAAGCGAGAATCAAACAAACAAGTTTTGCCAAATCAAGAATAAGCTCTACGCTGCTAAAACCAAAAAAATAATAGTAATAACCAAATCCAAGCAAGAAATTGAATATAGTATTGAGACCCAAAACGCCAAAAATTATCGGAACGAGAATCGTTGCTTTAAGTTTGTCACGGAACTTGAAAATATATAACACTAATAAAACAACAGGTGTAAGTATTAGTATAAAAGAAAGAATGTTTCTCAAGTTCCAAAAATATAACGGTCGTACGGCTAACTCATAAGTATCGTAATAAAAGAAAAAATCAATGCAACTTAACACCGTACATATAAGTGCGATTATCGATAAGGGTTTAATCACAGAACCGTATTTTAATGATTTGCTCTTTTTTGCCATTGTTTTTTCCATAGTTACACCTCTTGCTTACCTTTGAAAATCGCTTGTTGATATTCTTCTTCGGTAATCAAACCTTGAGAACGTAACTTTTCGATTTTACCGGTTCTTATATAATCCATTTTTGCTTGTGCTTCGGATTTTCCTTCCCCACTGCGGGTGTTGTGCTCAATATCACAAGCTTTGTCAATTAGTTCGCCGAAGCCGTATAGTAGCCAAGAAGACACCCAAGCGATGATAGGGCCTAGCGCTATTACAAGAATGCCGATGTCTACATCAGAAGATATTAGAGCTATGCCTGTGATTACTGTCACAATCGCCTCCACGATAAATATTACTTTTGCCAAACCTTTAATTTTGCTGCCAATTTTGTCATACATAGTGATGACCTCCTCTAAAAAATAAAAAAGTGCGCCTACCGAAGCAGACGCACAAAAACGCAAACTCCGATAGTCGCCAAACTAATCATTGCAAAATCGGTATAACCGCATAAACAACGTGGAATTTGCATTTTATCAAATTCTATTTTTGCTTATGCGGAAAAAAGTATACTTTTCCAAAAAAGAAAATTATACCTACTCTGCAATATTTGATTAGTTTGGCATAGTCATTCTATCATCAAATGAGTTATTTGTCAATATAGATCTTTCATTTGCGCTTTGCGCAAATTAAAACAAAGAACCTCGCCTTTGCTGAAGGCGAGGTTTTTCTGTTTTCACAGCACAAGTGACGGTGCGGTGTATACTCTTGCGGCAAGTTCCTGGTTGAGCATATATAAACTCTTGGGGTCTGCGCCGAAAAGCTCCATCTTCGTTATCATATCTTTCGCGTTCGTTTCTTCTTCGCCCTGCTCCTTTACGAACCAGTCAAGAAACTGCATCGTGCGGAAATCTCTCACGTCGTATGCGGCAGCATAGATATCGTTTATAAGCGAGGTTACGTATTTCTCGTGCTCAAGTCCCGCTTTGAGTACTTCGATATGCTCCGAAAACTCTTTATCCGGCTTTGCTATCGCGTCGAGAGTCACAACTTGATCCTCGTTTTGAAGATAAGTATAAAACAGCATTGCGTGATCCCTCTCCTCTTGCGCCTGAACGTAATACCAGTTTGCAAAGCCGTCAAGACCTACTCTCTTAAAATAGTTCGAAAAATCGAGATAAAGATATGCCGAGTAAAACTCCTTGTTGATCTGTGCGTTTAAAAGTTCGTGTACTTTTGCGTTCATAATGTTCCTCCTATATTTATAATTACTTTATTTGTTCAAAATCAGCGGCGCCGTGCTTGCAAAGCGGACAGATAAAATCGTCGGGAAGCGTTTCGCCCTCGTATACGTAGCCGCATATCTTGCATACGTAGCCTTTTTTACCCTCTGTTTCGGGTTTCGGCTTGACATTTGACTGATAGTAGCTGTAGGTCATCGTTTCCTTATCGGAGATGACTCTCGACTCAGTCACGGAACAGATGAACATACCGTGGGTATCAAGGTCGACATACTGCTCCACTTTAAGTGACATAACCGCGTTTATATATCTCGGCAGGAATACGAGTCCGTTATCGCTTCGAAGCGGCGTGCAGTTTGCAAATTTATCCGTATTTCTGCCGCTTACGAAGCCGAACGCCTCAAATACAGCGAAAGGCGCTTCTGTCGTTAGGCAGTTTATGTTCATTTTGCCCGTTTGCTTTATTACGTGGTGTGAATAGTTTTGTTTGTTTATCGTCACGGCGATTCTGTTAGGCGTGCTCGTGACTTGGGTTACGGTGTTGACGATAAGTCCGTTATCCTTCTTGCCGTCGTTTGACGTTACGACGTAAAGGCCGTAGCCTATCTTGAAGAGAGCGGAAAGATCGTTTTTGTTCGCCGTTTCGTCCTGTCTTGCGAGGTATTCCTTACACAGCTCGCTTGCGAGAGCTTCAAGCTGTGCAGAGCTTTCGTCGGAAAGTGCGGAGCGTATCTTAACGGAATTTTCGGTGAAGCTTATATTGTTTGACTTTGCAAACATCTCTCGCATTATTTTTGCGGCAAGAGGTGCCCAACTTCCGTTTTCGATAAGCGCTACGGTGCGGTTTTGGAATCCCCTCTCGGTGAGGTGATAAATAAAGTCACGCATAAACGGGAATATGCCCGCGTTATAAGTAGTCGTTGCCAAAACGAGCTTTCCGTAGCGGAATGCGTCTGCAACAGCCTCTGCCATATCGCACCTTGCGAGGTCGTGTACAACTACCTTCGGGCAGCCTTTTGCCGTAAGCTTTTCGGAAAGCTTCAAGACAGCCTTCTTCGTGTTGCCGTAAACCGAGGTGTACGCAATTACTATTCCGTCCTCTTCTACCTGATAGCTCGACCACGTATTATAAAGTCCGAGATAATACCCGAGGTTATCGGATAAAACGGGACCGTGAAGCGGGCATATCTTTTCGATATCCAAAGATGCCGCTTTTTTAAGAAGCGCTTGCACCTGCGCGCCGTATTTTCCGACAATGCCTATATAGTAACGTCTTGCTTCGTCAGCCCACGGCTCTTCTGCGGCAAGGTCACCGAATTTGCCAAAGCCGTCTGCGGAAAAGAGAACCTTATCCGTGGCGTCGTAGGTGACGATGACCTCGGGCCAATGCACCATGGGAGCCGTTACGAAAGTAAGTACATGGCGTCCGAGAGAAAGGGTGTCTCCCTCTCCGACGACTATTCTTTTATCCTCAAATTCCGTACCGAAAAAGTTTTTCATCATAGCAAAAGCCTTTGACGAGGAGACAATCGTAGCATCCGGATACGCTTTTTTAAAGTTTACGATATTCGCCGAATGGTCGGGCTCCATGTGCTGAATGATAAGATAGTCGGGTGTTCTCGTACCGAGAACGCTTTGTATATTGTCAAGCCATTCATGCGTAAATCCTGCGTCGACGGTGTCCATTATCGCTATCTTTTCGTCGATTATCGCGTAGGAGTTATAGGAAATGCCGTTTTTAATAGCGTACTGACCTTCAAAAAGGTCGGTCTTTCTGTCATTTACGCCGATGTATTTGATGTCGTTTGTTATATTCATAATTAAATGCCTCCTTTATTTATTCAAGTATTGTTCCGTCCGTGCTTACCGTAACGACCTGCCACGGAATAAATTTTCCGCTTCTTTGAAGCGCCGTCTTTGCCGCTCTTTCAAGTCCGCCGCAACAAGGCACAGACATTCTTACTATCTTAACGCTTCTAATATCGTTATTTTTAATTATTTCCGTAAGCTTTTCACTGTAATCTCCCTCATCAAGCTTCGGGCAACCGATGAGCGTTATGCGGTTTTGCATAAATTCGTTGTGGAAATTACCGTATGCGTAAGCCGTACAATCTGCGGCTATAAGCAAATTCGCTCCGTCAAAATACGGCGCGCTTGTAGGCACAAGCTTTATCTGGCAGGGCCACTGCGCGAGCATACTCGCGCTTTTCATATTCATAGGCTCTTGCTTTACGGACTCGCGTTTTATAGCTTTTGAAACAATACCAGGACAAGAGCTCGCCTTCTTTGCGTTAAGCACAGCTTCGGCATCGTAGCTTGGCGCTTCCCTTTCTTCAAAGGATATCGCACCCGTCGGGCACGCCGGAAGACAATCACCGAGTCCGTCGCAATAGTCTTCTCTCGTAAGCTTTGCCTTGCCGTCTATCATTTCAATAGCGCCCTCGTGACAAGCGTTTGCACAAGCCGCACAACCGTTACATTTTTCTTTGTCTATCTTTATTATCCTTCTTATCATTACTACTCCTTATATTTTTAAAAGCACCTTCCGCTTTTACAGTCCTTCGCTTCGCCGCCTCTGTAGCAAAGCTCATTTTCGCACTGACCTTTTTCCGTGAAATCGACAAGATTCTTTACCGTAGTCTGTGCTATATTTTCAAGTGCTTCTTCTGTTAAGAAGGCTTGGTGAGATGTCACTATGACGTTCGGCATTGAGATAAGCCTTGCCAAAACGTCGTCATCGACGATGTGTCCGGAATTATCATTGAAGAACAGCTCGGACTCCTCCTCGTATACGTCAAGACACGCCGCACCGACCTTACGCGATTTTATAGCCGCAACGAGAGCTTCCGCATCGACCAGAGCACCTCTTGAAGTGTTGATGAGGACAACTCCTTTTTTACATTTTTCAAGACTTTCACCGTTTATTATATGATACGTATCTTCCGTAAGCGGCAGATGAAGCGATATAACGTCACTCTTTTCAAAAAGCTCGTCAAGCGAGGTATATCTCACTTTCGTTCCGTCAGCAAAATTTTCTGCGGGAAATTTATCGTATGCAAGCACGTTCATTCCGAATCCCTTACATATATCGGCAAATATCCTGCCTATTTTGCCCGTTCCCATAACGCCTACGGTCTTGCCGTGAAGATCAAAACCCGTGAGTCCCGCAAGACTGAAATTGAAATCCTTAGACCTGATGTACGCCTTGTGTATCCTTCTTACCGACGTAAGAAGCAGGGCTATCGCATGCTCAGCAACGGCGTATGGCGAATACGCGGGAACTCTGAAAACGTGAAGTTTCCCGTAAGCGTATTCCATATCTACATTGTTAAAGCCCGCGCATCGAAGCGCAAGGAGCTTTATCCCCGCATTGCAAAGCTTATCTATCACGGCTTTGTTTACAGTATCGTTTACGAAGACGCATACCCCATCGTATCCGTTTGCAAGCTCTGCCGTATCCTCATTAAGCTTCGTCTCAAAATATTTAAACGTCACG
>CALCTE010000163.1 GCA_937893885.1 uncultured Clostridia bacterium
GGGAGCTTATATTCCTGGGGAAGTCCCTTGTATTCTTTCCAAGCCTTGAGTATCTCTTCCTTGGTGGGCTTGTTTTCGAAGCTTATAAATACGGTCGCAAGGTGTCCGTCTGTTACAGGTACTCTAATGCACTGTGAGGTAATAAGCATTCCGTCGAATGCCTTAATTTCGCCGTTTTCTACCTTACCGAATACCTTTAAGGGTTCTTTTTCGCTCTTTTCCTCTTCGCCGCCGATATAGGGGATAACGTTATCTATCATCTCGGGCCAATCGTTGAAGTTCTTTCCTGCACCCGAAATAGCCTGATAAGTCGATGCGAGAACGGTCTTTGGCTTAAACTTCATAAGAGGTGCGATCATGGGAACGTAACTTTGAATGGAGCAGTTCGGCTTTACGGCGATAAAGCCTCTCTTTGTTCCGAGACGCTCTTTCTGCGCTTTGATAACCTCGAAATGCTCGGGGTTTATCTCGGGAATTACCATAGGCACGTCGGGTGTCCAACGGTTTGCGGAGTTGTTGGATACAACGGGCACTTCTGCCTTTGCGTACGCCTCTTCGAGCGCCTTTATCTCATCTTTCTTCATATCAACGGCGCAGAGGATGAAGTCTACCTTCTTTGCAACTGCCTCTACGTCTGCGGCGTTCATTACCGTCATTTCGGAAACTACTGCGGGAATCTCGCCTTTCATCTTCCATCTTCCGCCGAGAGCCTCTTTATACGTCTTACCTGAAGAACGCTCACTCGCGGCGATAGCCGAGATCTCAAACATCGGGTGGTCTGCAAGCAGAGTGATAAATCTCTGTCCAACCATACCCGTGCAACCTACGATACCAACTTTTTTCTTTTCCATTGTAATCATCTCCATTTATAAAATAATATTATTGAATTCGTATTTGGAGAGCATATTTTGCTCTCGTGTGTGGCAGGTGAATATCATTATCTGTGTCTGTTTTGATATTTCACCCAAAAGTGATATGAGCTCTTTAAGCCTCGTGTCGTCTATCCGTCCGAATGAATCGTCGAATATTAGTGTCGGCAGTTCATCGGAGAACAGAAGCCTTGCAAGTCCGTATCTAAACGCCACGTAAACAAGGTCTTTCGTGCCCGACGAAAGATAGTCAATGCTCTTTGGAACGCCGTCTATCTCAAGTTGTAAGGACATCTCCTTATCGGCTATTATCAAACCGTATTTACCGTGCGACGACTTTTCAAGAATCTCTCTTGCGTACTGTGCTATCTTCGGGGATACGCCGCGTCTTAAATCGTCGCCTGCTTCGGTCAAAGCAAGTATGGCAAGCTCAAGTGCTTCAAATCTGCGGTTTTCACTTGCAAGCTCCTCTTCGGTCTGCGCAAGTCTTGCGTAAACTTCCGCCGGCTCTTTTGCCGTTGCCTTTAATACTTCAAGCTTCGTTTCGCAATCGTGAAGCTGGGAAGTGAGTACCTTTTGCTTGTTTTGCAGAAAATCGTTTTCCCGTCTTATCTGTGCCTCTGTTTTCGTCGGCGGCGGGACGGTTTCTTTTATCTTCTTCAAATATTCAAAGTCCGCGCTTTCCATAAGCCGCTTTACAGCAAGAGCGGAAACCTCCACCTCGCCCCAAGCGTCGTCGCAAACTTTAAGATTTTTTTGCTCGTGGATTATTTTCTCAAAAAGCTCTTTGCCTTCGAGTTCTTCATCACCGAAATATGCCTTTGCATTACTTATCGCTTCCGAGTAACGCTTACGGCATTCGGCTTCGTAAAACGCCGAGCTTGCCTTTTCTTTCTCGTACTGTTCGTGCCTTTCGATCAAAGAGAGCATTTTTTCCGCCGATTCTTCGATATCTTCATCGTTATATTTACCGCGAAGCCTTGAAAGCGCTTTTTTCTTTGATGCGTTCAAAACGGCAAACAGTATCGCAAGCGGCAAAAGCGCCGCCGCGCCTAAATACACGTTATTGTTTTGGAAAAATCTAAGCGCCGCACATACAAGCGCACCGCAAAATGCAATAATGAAAAGCGCCGTGAATAATTTAATTGCCTTCTTAAGCTTTTTGCTGTTTTCAAGGTCCTTCGTAAGCGTCTGTCTATCGTAGACGTTCTCGTATTCTCTTCCCTCTTCTTCCAAATCAAAGCACTTCGTCTTTGCTTCCTTCAAGGCGCTTTCGCTTGCACGTATCTGTGACAAAATAAGTCCAAGCTCTCCGCATAAGTCCTTACTCCAAGGCTTACTTAATTTCTCACAAAGCTCCATAGCGCGTTTCTTCTTTTCAAGCGTTTCTTTTTTTAATTTATCAAGCTCATCAAGAAGCCCTGTTTTTTCATAGAGCTTAAAGCTATCATATTCTTTCGTGCTTTCCTCTAAAAGCTCTAGGTTTTTCTCCGATTGGTCTATGAGTTTTTCTCGCTGTGAGCGAAGTGCGATGTATTCCGAATTTTCCTTCTTTGCCTTTTCGAATTCGTCAAGAAGCGCCTCCTTTTGCGCTGAAAGCTCCCAAAGTTTTCCGTCCTTACCCGTCTTGTGTCTTAAGGTAATACGCTCGCGGTCAAGAGATGTGAGCGCTTTTTTTGAGCTTATGTCTTCGTCTGCCGAAAACAGAATGTTCGAAAGCTGCTGTGAAAGAACGCTTCCGCCTACGGAAAGTCCGTCACTTTGAAGCGACTGTGTGCAAGAAGCGTAAGTCTCGTAGGTACGCCTAAAAGATACTCACCTATCTCGCCCTTTACGTTTACCCTCTCGCCCTTATCCATATCGTAAAGTATGGCTTCTTCGCTTTTTGGGGTCGTCTTTCTCACTATTTTATACGCTCTGCCGTTTTGCTCGATATCCATATATCCCGAAGCTTCGGCGCTTGACCAGCTTAAATAGTGCTTCTTATCGTTTTCGGCGACCGTGCGCTTATTTGCATGGGAAAAGCCGTAAAGCATAAATTTGATAAATGCGGTTATGCTCGATTTTCCTACCTCGTTTTCGCCGTATATCACATTAAGACCGCTTGAAAAATCAAGCGTGAGCTTTTCGAGCTTGCCGAAGGACTCAACAAATATTTTCTTTATGTACATAAGTCCTCCTAATCAAATATATTCTCGCCCTTTAATGCCGACATAATATATTTAAGCGCAAGCTTGCCCTTTTTTCTTTCGTCTTCGTCATCGCTTTCAAGATGGGGCTTTAGTCTTTCGTATACGGCACCCTTTAAGCTCATCTCACTTTTTATGCTTCCCAAGTTGAGTCTCGGCACGGTATCGTCAATGATTTCAAGCTTTGCAAGCTGTGTTTGGGGCTTCGGAATTGTCTCGATAAGCTCCGAAAGCTCCCCCTTTAGCACGAGACGTATCTCCGTCTTTTCGCTGTATTCCGACACCGCTCTTTCCATCGCCGCACAAAGCTCTTCGCCCGTTGCAAAATCAGATGCGTCAAGCTGTTTTATCTCAAATAAAACGGGGTCGGGAGATATGAACTTTAATTTTCTTCTTCCCCTGGATACTTCTCCGCAAAGAAAGCCCTTTTCTCCGCTTTCGTCAAGCGCTCTGCCGCTTATACAACCACTGTAGCTGTACTTTCCGCCATCGTACGACTCCCCGCCCTTATGTATGTGTCCGAGAGCTATGTAGTCAACATCAAGCGCGTCAAGAAGCTTTTTTCTTATGGGACAATAGTTCGATAAAGGATCCTCTGTGTCTCCGTGCGCAAGGACTATGTTTATCTTTGTTTTATCCGCCGGAGCAAAATTTTCAAGAGGGCACTCCCTCATCGCTCTTGACGTAAACGAATATCCGTAAACGTCGGTGTTTATATCGTCAAAGGAGAATCTCTCCACTCTGTCACTTTTAAAAATAAATGCGTTTTCGGGCCACAAAACCGAATCGAATATCCCTCCCTGCGTGTAAGGGTCATGATTTCCGCAGGAAATAACGAATCTGCAATCGGGCAGGGAAGCTATTTCCCTCGTGACGTAGGAAAGCGTTTCAAAGCTTACCGCTCCCGCGTCGTCAAACATATCGCCCGCTATTAAGAATAACTGCGTTTTTTCCATACGCGCTCTCTCGACGGCTTTTGAAAAAGCCGACAAAAGCTGTGCGCGCCTTGCTTTTGCTTCCTTCGGAGTACAAGACGAAAAAAGCGTGTCGATATGCAGATCCGCACAATGTAAAATTTTTACCATATCTACTCCTTGATAATAAAAGGGGTGCTTCTGTAAACGTCGGCAAGGGAAAGCGTATTTCCCTGCGCGTTAAACGCAAAGAGCGCTCTTTTTGCCTCTCTTTCAAAATATGCCGCCGCCTCGTCTCCCAAAAGTCTTACGTCGGCACTTTTGGACAATACGGGTATTTTCGATTTCTTTATCTCCGCGCCCGCCGAAGCTCTTAAAGCAAGAAGCTTTACGTATCTTGAAGGCTCGTCCCACTCCTTTTTCGTTATTCCGAGTGCCGTACATAAGCTCATACGGCGAAGTCTCGCGCTTGTATAGTGCTTGACGGAGAGCCTTTCGTAATACTCGGAAATATTCCTTGACTGTCTTGCACATTCCTTGATTTTAGGTGCGAAATCCTTAGGAACGTCCGCAAAATCGCCGTCTGCAAAAACGAGAGCCGATAAAAAAGCTCTTTCGTAGTTTTCCTCTTTTCTCATTCTGCCGCCGGCTATCGCTTCTTTAAAGACATCACTTGCCGCGCTCGGCATAAAGGGAGCTATATCCGCATTTTTCACAGCGAGAACCCTAAGTGCCGTAGCGGAACATATACCGTCGCCGCCGCTTCGCTTTAATCGAAATCTTTCAAGGCGTTTATATATTCGACCGCAAGAATATCGTTCGGGGTGTTTGGAAAACCTCCGTCGCCGTAAAGTGTGCGATATGCAAGCTCTCTTGCCTCGGGATATGAGTTGTCCTTAAGATAAAGCGTAATTTTTTCATCAAGTTCTTTGCTGTAAAGTCGCTCACTCATTTTCACGAGGGCTTCCTTATCGCCGCTCTCGCTTCCAAAAGCAAGCACGTCGCAAATACCCATGGCGGCTATAAGCCTTATCGCGTTTCTTGCGTATATCTGCGCGGGTGCAAGGCAAAATGCAGAGGGAAGCTCAAACACACCGTCAGCGCCGCAAAGAGCGGCGGCTTTTGCCCTGTCAGAAGCCGAAAACAGCGCTATTTCGCCCCTTTGAACGAACTCCCCGCTCATAAAGCAAAATATCTTTTTGTCGGGATATGCGATTTTCGCCTTTTGTATCAAAGCAAGATGCCCGTTGTGAAAGGGGTTATATTCGCAAATAATGCCCAGTGCTTTCATAGCTTCCTCAATACAAAATATGCCTTTTCACTCGTCTTTTCAAGAGGTGAAAAGTCGGTGTCACCGTAAATTCCGCTTATCTCAAAGCCTGCATCTTTTGCAAGGCTTTCAAGCTTCTTTATACTGTGATATTTTTGGGTATGCTCTTCGTCATATCTTTCCCAAAGACCGTTTTTCTTTACGGAAAAGAGGCTTAAGAAAAACTTACATCTCTTGCTTGTCCCGTTATATAGATTTTGCCAAGAAAGAAAAGCGTTTTCACTTTCCAAAGCGTAGCAGTTATCCGCATATACGTTTTCGTAGCGGTATAGAGTATTAACGTCAAAAATCAAGACTCCGCCTTTTTTAAGGCAAGCGTGAGAGGAATTAAAAAATCCCGAAAGCTCCCTATCGTACAAAAGATAGTTCACGCTGTCAAAGGTCGATATGACCGCATCAAAGTCCTTTTCTACGGCAAATGCACGCATATCCGCTCTTACAAAGCAAACAGCCTGTCCCTCTTCCCTGACCTTTTTATCGGCAACGGAAAGGGCGTCCTCGGAAATATCGAAGGCGGTCACGCTATAACCTTTTTTAGCAAGGGCAAGGGAAATATTCCCCGTGCCGCAACCGCAGTCCAAAACTTTGGGACTTGTTTTATTTCCACCGAGCACCGCACTTATGAAATCCGCGTATTCTCCGTAAGGGCAGCCCGCGTTAAGCTCGTCGTAGAAATAGGAAAGTGCGCTGTAGCTTGTCATTTCGTTCTGTCAAGTACCAGCTTGTAGCCGTCGCAACCGTACTTTAAGCTGCGGTTCACGCGGCTTATCGTAGCGGTGGAAAGTCCCGTCTCGGCGGTGATGTCAGTATACTGTCTTCCGTCGGTGAGCATCTTTGCCGCTTTCATTCTCTTGCCAAGCTCCTGAAGCTCGGATGCTGTGCAGATATCTTCAAAAAAGTTATAGCATTCCTCCACTGTTTCAAGCTTGAGTATGCACTCGAAAAGGTAATCGTTATTAGCGTTTTTAAGCTTATCGTTCACTTTTTCTTCTCCTTTATTCAGACCTTCGAAAATCCTATTTCAAGATCGTTTATTATATCGTTTATATCTTCAAGACCTACCGAAAGTCTTATCATTCCCGGATCAATACCCGCCGCCACAAGCTGCTCGTCCGTAAGCTGACGGTGGGTCTCGCTTGCAGGGTGAAGAACGCAGGTTCTTATATCGGCAACGTGTACTACGTTTGACGCAAGCTTTAAGCTGTCCATAAATCTTACAGCCGCATCTCTGCCGCCTTCGATCTCAAAAGAGATGACGCCCGATGCACCAAAAGGCAGATACTTCTTTGCAAGCTCGTCATACTTATAGCCCTTTGCACCGGGGTAGTTTACGCTCTTTACCTTTCCCGTGCTTTCAAGATACTTTGCGACAACCTCTGCCTGTCTTGAATACTTCTCCATACGCAAAGCAAGCGTCTCAAGTCCGATATTGAGAAGGAATGCGCTGTGTGCCGCAGGATATGCGCCGAAGTCTCTCATAAGCTGCATTCTTGCCTTTGCGATAAACGCGGTCTTACCGATATCCTTGACGTAAGATACGCCGTGATAGCTCTCGTCGGGCTCTACGAAATCCTTATAAAACTTCTCTCCCGTGTAATCGAACTTGCCCGAGTCGACTATTACGCCGCCTACTTGGAGAGCGTGTCCGTCCATATATTTGGTCGTAGAGTGAATTACGATATCCGCGCCGTATTCAATGGGTCTGCACAAAACAGGCGTTGCGAACGTATTGTCCACTATAAGCGGAACACCGTTTTTATGCGCAATATTTGCAAACTTTTCGATATCCAGTATCTGTATTGTGGGGTTTGCTATCGTCTCGCCGAAAACGCATTTTGTATTGGGCTTAAAATACTTTTGTATCTCCTTTTCGGGAAGATCGGGGTCTACGAATATGCACTCGATGCCGAACTTTTTTAGAGTTACGGCAAAGAGGTTGACTGTACCTCCGTAAATGCTCGTTGCGGAAATAAAGCTGTCGCCCGCACTGCAGAGATTGAGTACGCTTATAAGGCTTGCCGCCTGTCCGGAGGACGTGCACATCGCGCCGACACCGCCTTCGAGGTCAGCTATCTTCTTCTCAACAGCTTCGACCGTGGGGTTTGAAAACCTTGAATACATATGTGCCGTCGGCATATTGAAAAGTTCGCCGATATGCTCGGTGCTGTCAAAGCGATAGGTAGTGCTCTGGACAATAGGCATTACCTGAGGTGCACCGTTTTCCGCGCGGTATCCTGAATGTAAGCATTTTGTTGCGATCTGAAAATCATTTTTCTTTTCCATAATTTCACCTTCACAAAAGTTTTGACCAGCTCATAACAAGCAGTATCACTATACCTAAAATTATGCGATACCAGCCGAATATCACGAAGCTGTGTTTTTTGATATAATTTATTAAAAATTTAATTGCCAACATTGAAATCGCAAAGGAAACAAGTGAGCCGATCAGTATAAGAAGCCATTCCTTTGCGGAAAAAGCGCCCGCCGAGCCGATAAGCTTCAGCGCAGACGCGCCGAACATTACGGGTACGGCAAGGAAGAATGAAAACTCCGCCGCCGTCTTTCGCGATACGCCGAGTGCTGTCGCACCGAGTATCGTTGAGCCCGACCTGGACGTGCCGGGGATAAGCGCAAGAGCTTGGAAGCAACCTATAAAAAACGCCGTATGCGGCTTTAATTTCTCTAAATCATCACACTTTATTCTGTGTCGTGCGTTTTCAAGCCACAAGAACGCAAGGCCGTATAAGATAAGCGCCGCAGCTATAACGTAATTTGACGAAAGGACGCTGTCTATCGTATCCTCAAAAAGAAATCCAAAAACTGCCGTAGGTATACACGCTATGACTATTTTAAACCAAAGCCGCCACGTTTTTACGTCGTTTGCAACGGACTTAAAAAACAGTGCGCTATCCTTCTTAAAGCCCTGTCCGTAGCTTGCGTTTTCTATTCTTTTATACGGAAACAGCGTTTTAAAATAAAGTACTATGACGGCAATTATCGAACCAAACTGTATCACGACCTTGAAAACGTCGAAAAAGCCGTCGGAAACGCTTTTAAGTCCGAGCATATCCTCAAAAAGAATGAGGTGTCCCGTACTGCTTATCGGAAGCCATTCGGTTATTCCCTGAATGATTCCGAGTATTATGACCTTTATAATATCCCACAAAAACATATTTCACACTCCAAATATCCAAGATATAAGTGCAATAAGGCAAAGCGTGACGCTTTCGCCCGCACCGAGTCCCATCGCAACGTTAAAGTCCGTTTTCCTTTTGCGCCTTATGTTTATAAATCTTATAAGTCCGCCCGCAAAGAAGCTTAAGCTGTAAAACGGCGGTAAGAACGCACCTACCGCAAAGCTTGCGGCAGGGAGCTTCAAAAGCACAAGCCCTGCCGAAAATGCCGCAGGAAGCCATACTGCTTTTAAATCTATTCCGCTTGCAAAAAGATCTCTCACACAGACCGCGCTTTGTACAAACTGTGTGTCCGAATTTAAAAGAATGAAGAAACATAATAAAGACGCAAAGGCTCCCGCAATACCGCCCGCTATATGCATCGCAAGCTGTACCTTCGGTGATATCCCAAGACGCATTCCCACCTTGTAGGAATCCGTGAGACTGCCCGCCATAGCCGATACCGCCGCAACGAAAAGCACGGAAATAAACATCTGCTTTATATCAAGCCCGAAAATGACGTCCAATGTCATTATCGCAAGCGTTCCGACGGAAGTCGGTACGGATACCGTCATAACACCGCTTTCACCCTTTACGGACGCGCCCGCGTGGCAAGCTACGTATCCCATAGCCACAAGCAAAAGTCCGTATACAGCGGGAATGCCCGCCATACACAAGAACAAATAAACGAGTATAAACATAAAAGAAGCGGCGTCGTTCTTTGCAATCAAACTTGCAACCGAAATTTTCTCCGCTACGGTGTAGCCGTTGATCCTTCTTCTTTCCTTCGTTTCGAGCCTTGAAATAAACATATCGAGCATCGTACCTACACCCGCGCCTATCATGAGCCCAACCCCGATCTCAAATCGGGCAAAATCGGCACCTATAACAGCCGAGGACTCTTCCTTGAGCATAAAGGGGAGCGATGCAACGTATGAAAATACCGCGCCCGCAAACACCATAAGGCTTCTCTTAAATCCCGCTATGTATCCAAGCCCCGCAAGAAGCGGCGATACCGAGAAGTCCGAAAGATCCCTGCCGCTTTTTGTGAAAAGCCTTAAAGCTATCTCCCTTACCAAAGTCACTCCCGCGCCCACAAATGATCCAAAAAGTGCCTTTTTCGTAAGCGTTTGCTTATGCCCCGTTCCCGCAATTATCATAGACGCGGCAAGACCCTCGGGAAAATCACATTCCTTGCGCCTGACGTACGCATCTCTCTTTATCCAAGTAAAGCAAAGTGCAAGAACGAGCACCGCAAGAAGTACAAGAACGCACGGCAATACGATTTCGCTTAAAGTAGCGCCCTCGACTTTATCGGAAACTGCGCCCGAAAGGCTGTCGGCAAATTTCTTCTTCTTCGCAAAATAATCTCCAAAGCCGTAGATATTAGGAGAAAGATAGTAATTCGGCGCTTTAGGTACGGTAGCAGTCTTTTCAACGATAAGTTCGGGTATAATAGCCGCGAGAACTGCCGAGAGCATCGCGCCCGACGCCAAAGCACTATGTATCAGAACACATACCGAAACGTCTCTTTTAGATGCGATAGCATAGGAAAACAAAACGGAAATGACGGCTGAAAAAAGGCATGGCAATATATACGCGCCCGTCCGAAACGCCATATATAGAGACATCATCGATATAATGGCAGAGCCGAGGATACCTATGAAAATATACAGGACGTTTTTGCGAATAAATTCAATTAATTCTATGCGTCCTCTCTTCATTTTATCCCCTAGCCCTTTAAAACTTTATATTGTTAAAGTATTATACCACGTTTGCAATTCAAATGCAATGTTATTTACGTAATATTTTAAAATTTTACTTTGTAAAAATTCTCTTTTTCACTATTCCGATAACGATAAATAAGACGGAGAGTACGATGATACCCGCGCCGATAAGTATAGCGCAATTTGCGAAAAAATCGGCAGGCAATATCTTTATTATTTCGTCTGTCTCAGAGTCAAATACCCAATTATCCTTCCCTGCGAAAAAGAGCTTGTGAAAGGCGGTAAAAGCTCTGTCAAAATCAATGGCGACGAGTACGGTCAAAACGGTGCAAACGGACAAAGTCGTGCCACCCGCTATCGCAAGAAGGTCGCGTCTTGCAAGCGGAAGTTTCTTCGTTTTGTCAAGTATCTCGGCGGCTGCCAAAAACGCAGCACTTATCAAAAGCACCGTGCCGTTTAAAAGAAAAAGGTGCTTGCAATCTTCGAAGTGGCTTTTCCCTTCTTCGCTGTACTCAAAAACGCCGGTGGAAAACTCGGCGTTTGGAATAGTAAGATAATCAATAAGCTCGTTATAGGATTCCTTTATCTGTTCTTTAGTAGCGCCTGACTCTTTTTCAAGCTCCAAATCGTCTATCTGCGAAAAATAAAACTGCCTTGCGTAGATAGGCAATCCTATGGAAAAAGTCGCGGTAAACAAAACCGCCGCGATAACATATAAAATGCTGACAATACAAGATAGTTTCTTCATCTTCTCACCTCTTTTTTATTCTACCACATCATAGACGCAATTTCAATGCGAAAAAAATCTGCCGTTTTGAAAACGACAGATTTTTTGTTTAAATTTTAATTTTTTCAAAGCGCTTAACAATGATTCCGGCTATAAGACCTATTACAACTCCCGATAAAGTACCGCTTACGAGAAGAACGGGAAGGTAATACACAAGCTCCGAAGTGCTCGTAACAAAATAGGCAACCACTATCTGCCCTATATTGTGTAACACGCCACCAATGACGCTGACGCTTATGCTCGAAAACTTCGTAAAGCTTTTTAAAAGCGCCATACCGACAAGGCTAAATACCGCTCCGCAAAAGGCGTAAGCCATGCTCAAGGTGTTGCCGAAGATGAGCGATACGAGCAAAACGCGCAAAATGCTCACCGCCGCCGCTTCCTTTATACTGAATTTATACAAAGTGAAGACGACCGCGATATTCGCAAGACCCATCTTTATTCCGGGCACGGCGACAAGCGGGGGCACTTGTCTTTCCACAAAGGAAAGCATCATTGAAAGTGCAACGAAAATAGCAAGAAAAGTTATCTTTTTAATCTTCATAACTAACTTATAAGCTCGGGGGCTTCCTCCTTCGCTCCGTATACGGTTACCGTAAGCTTATTCGGAAGGCAGGTGATGGTCTGACCGGCTTTACTCACTCTTCCCTGCAAAACGCATAGGCGGTCGGGGCAATTTGCGTCGGTAAGACAGGCATATCCATCTTCGATACAAAGCGTGTTTGTGCCGCCGTTTAAGCTGTAAGTTCCGTTTATATAAAGCGAGTACTCGCCCACTTCTTTACCGTCAACCTTCACGACTACTCTTGCGCCGTTTTCGCGAAAGAGGAATATAAGCAATAAGCTTAACAAAGCTACGGCAAGTATGGAAGCGATAAGAATGAAGTCACGTTTTTTCATTAACCGATCTTTATTGCGGAAAGCGCAAGGAGCGCAAGGCATATCATTCCCGCCGTGAGAAGAACTATGGGAAGTCCTCTAAACGACGCGGGTACTGCCTCTTCGTCGATAGCTTTCTTTTTGAGCTTTGAAAAAAGTGTCATTGAAAGCATAAAGCCGATACCGATAGCCGCCGCCTCAAGAAGTGCCTCGGAAAGCTTGAGAGTAGCCGTATTTATGCAAAGTCCCAATACCGCGCCGTTTATAGCAAAAGTAAGGAAGTCCGCACGGCAATAGCCGTCAAATACTTTTGATGCAATAAGGTGTATAAGCTCTGCGACTATCATTATGACGATAACGTAAGCCAAAATGTAGAAATTATGGAACTTATAGATAAGCTTATCGTAAAGCACCCAGCATATCGCGGTGGATATTACCATTACCAAGGTCGCGCCGAGTCCGAGAAGGAGGCTTTTACGTGAAGAACGTCTGTTTTCGATAACCGCGCCCGTTCCCAAGAATTCGATTAAAGCGTAGTTTTCGGAGATGATGCCTGCAAAAAGGATAGCAAATATTTCCGTTATCATTCCTCTTCCTCCTCAAACTTTTTATTTTTGGAAAATTTTTGAATTACAGCAAGGAATATCGCAAGAACGAGATAGCCGCCGAATGCGCCCGCCAAAGCTCCTACCGTGTAGTCCTTCATAAACGCTATCTTGTTTCCGAAGAATGCGCCGCTTCCGAAGAACTCTCTGATTATCGCGCAAACTGCCATTATTACCGTGAAGAAAAGTCCCGTTACAACAGCCGTCTCTATGGAGTGCCACTCGCCGTTTTTACCGGATACCTCATCGGCGTCTCTGTATATAACAGCGCTTACGGAAAGTGCCGCAAGATGTACGCCGAGCGAGTTTACTATCTCGGGAAAGTATGCTTCCATGAACATACAGATAAGTGAAACGAATCCCGTTATAATAAGAACGTAGCAGGGAAGCTTGCCCTTTTCGGGTATTATTTTATGAATAGCGGAAATAACTATCGAGCTTAAAACGAGTGCCGCGATGACAGCCGCGCCCATACCGAGCGCCGCCTTTAAGTCCTTGCTAGACGCCATAACAAATCCAGCGCCCAGTACGAGAAGAAGACCTGGCACACCTCTTAAAAGATGGGATCTCTTATTCATCTTGTTCACCTCCGCCTAAAGTTTCAAGAGCTTCAAAAGCATCTCTTATTGCCTGATTTACTGCCTTGGAGCTCATCGTCGCCTTGGCAACGATCACATCTTCGCCCGTAAGGCTGTCTACGGTCATACCCGTAAATCCGTTTTTATAAGCCGCCTTTTCATCGGGTGTCTTAAGGCCTTCGACCTTGTAGTATTCTTCTTCGAAAATAATAGTCTTGATATCAAGCTTTGCAATAGCGCCCTGTGCGTCTATCACAACGTATATATCCATTATATCGAAGCCATTTGGTTTAAGATAGAATGCGGTAAAGCTTTCTTCTCCAACCTTAAACGTTGCCGCGGAAACTACGTTTGCGAAGGCGTCAACAGATGTAAAGCTTACGTCGCTTGCACCTTCCATTATCTTTTCAAGTTTCTTTTGAAGATCAGCGTCATAGCTCTTTTGGTTCTTTGCGGCATACGCCTTTGCTTCTTCGCAAACCGCACTCTGTGCACTTGTTACGTCCGCGCCCGTATTATCGTATACCTTGCATACACCGGTAGCGTTTACAACTGCAAGATAATTTGCTTCTCCTGATGCAATCATAAGTGCAAAGCCTGTATCGTTGCCCGCCTTATAACCGAGGGTGATATTTCCTTCGGGTGTGATAGGCGCGGTCTTTGCAAATGCAGGTGCTACCGTTGGAATAAGCTCTTCAAATATCTGCTCGTCGGACTTAACGCCTGCGCCGATAAGGCCGTTTGACGTAAGCGCTTCGAGAGATTTTGCAACGAGATTCTTAAACGCCGTGGAGGAAATAGTGCTTCCGCTTACTGTTCCTACATCAGTAAGTGCACTGTCTTTACCAACGTAAGTTCCCATATACGCGGGATCTTTTTCAAAAATGTTAAATGCGGGGCTGTCGGGATAGTTTTCAACGGTTATACCCGCGATCTTGCCCTCTGCATCTACCGTAACCGTTATTGCAAGCTCGCCGCCGGAATACGTTCCCTCCGTCGTTGCACTGACGACCTCATAACCGCCGTCTTCGAGCTTGCTTATCTTATTTACACATTCGTTTACGCTTGTGAGCGTTGACTCTGCGGCATTTTCTTTGCTGTAAATTTCTTCTTTACCTGCGGTAAGTGCCGCTTCTCTGTCGGAAATCACCTTGTCGGTGTGAAGTCCAAGCCCGTATATCGCCACGCCGAAGACCAAAACTACGGCAAGGCATATAGCGGCCACTCTGAAAAATTCGTTAAGTTTCATTATTTAACACCTCCAAGCGTTCTCTTTTGTGTCCACTCGGAAATAAAGGGCGTGAGAAGGTTCATTGTAAGTATCGCGATGGAAACACCCTCGGGATAACTTGAAAATTCACGCAAAACGAAGGTCAAAAGTCCCGCACCTACGCAAAATACCACGCGTCCCAAGCCACTTGTGGGAGTTGTGACATAATCGGTTGCCATAAATATAGCGCCAATTAAAAGTCCGCCCGCAAGCACGTGAGAAGCCGCATAAGTGAAGTTAAAGCCGCCCGAAACGAGATAGCATACGAAAACGGTCGCTACATAGCTTACGGGAACGTACCACTTGATAACCTTACGGCAAACAAGATAGATAAATCCGATTATAAGCGCTATAGCGCAAGTCTCGCCTATCGTACCGCCATGAGCACCGACTGCAAGCTGTAAGAGCGAAGGAGCGCTCTCAAGACCTTCTACGCCGGTATTGAGTGCCGCAAGGGGCGTTGCACCCGAAACGATTTCGGGAGCAGGAACTGCGTTTTTCAAAAACCCGAGGTCAAAAAGCGGAGAGGTCGTTGTTGCCATACCCACGCTTCCGAAGGTGAGGAGCATAAAAACTCTTGCCGCGATGGCGGGGTTTACTATGTTCTTACCGAGTCCGCCGAAGAAACACTTGACGACTATTATTGCAAATACGCTTCCGAGAGCCGCCTGCCAAAGCTCAACTGCCGTACTTAAGTTAAGTGCAAGCAAAAGTCCCGTAACAACGGCGGAAAAGTCGCCTACTGTCTGCTTTCTCTTTGAGCAGAGATTGAAAACGAATTCGCTTGCTACCGCCGCGATAACGCAAACGAGAACAAGATAAAGTGCTTTAAGTCCGAAAAGGATAACTGCCGCAACAGTCGCGGGAACGAGGGCGATGACAACGTCAAGCATAATATTCGACGTGCCCGTGCCGCTATGTATGTGAGGTGCCGCACTGCGATGCAAAATATTCATCATTTCTTTCCTCCTTCCTTCTTTTCCCAAGCGTAATTCTTAACCCAAGAGATAGCCTCTCTGTTTATGGGAAGCAGAGGTCTGTGTGCGGGGCAAACGTAACTGCAACAACCGCAGTCAACGCATTGGCGTACGCCCGTTTTTATTATCTCTCTTTCACGCTCTTCCTCATTTTTGCACTTAAATGCTTTTTCAACGTCAACTACGTTTATGCCCACGGGGCATTTTTCGTTACATCTTCCGCAATGGATACAAGCCGTAGGTTCAGCAAGCACACTGTCCTTTTCATCAAATAAAAGTACGGCGTTGCCGACCTTGGATATAGGCGTATCTATCGAATATACGGACGTGCCGTTCATCGGACCGCCGATTATGACTTTGCCTATCTTCGCGCCGTCTTTGAGCTCAACATATTTAAGAAGCTCGGATATCTTCGTGCCGACGGGAGCAATAAGGTTTCTCGGTGTCTTGACCGCCGTGCCGTCTACAGTTACGATTCTCTCCACGAGGGGCATACCCGTATTAAGATACTCTGCAAGCTTTGCGAGAGTCGATACGTTTATGATAAGCGCGCCGAACGAAGGGAAACGTCTTCCCGCAACGGCAACTCTTCCCGTTGCGTTATAAAGCATTACCTGCTTTGCGCCTTGGGGATAGATAGCTTTGAGTCTCTTTATCTCGACGTAATCCTTACCCTCGAAGGTCTTCTCAAGTATCTCTATCGCATCGGGCTTGTTTTCCTCGATGCAGATCATAAACTTTGCGCTTCCGAGATATTCGCTCATATATTTTTTCATATATTCGATGCCGTCTGCGATAAGCTCGGGGTGAGCAAGCATCATTCTGTGGTCGCTCGTGATATAAGGCTCGCACTCTGCGGCATTTATGAGCACCGTGTCCACCTTATAATCGGGATTTGTCGCTTCCTTAAGCTTTGCCCAAGTGGGAAAAGCCGCGCCGCCGAGTCCTACGGCACCGCTATCTTTTACCGCTTGCAAAAATTCATCGCAGGTAGAAAATTCGGGCTTTTTGATGTCGGGGGAAAGCTCCATTTTGCCGTCGCTTTCAATGACGATTCCCTCAACGGGCTTGTCCGTATCGAAGAATACAGGACCAACCTTTGTGACCTTACCCGATACGGGTGCGTGAATGATGTCGGAGAATCTTCCTTTTTCCGTGGCAATGACTTGTCCTACTCTCACGTAGTCGCCTTCTGCTACGCAAGAAGCCGATTCATTAGAGCTGCTGCCCGTAACGTTTAAGGGAAGTACTACCTCGCTCGGTGTTTCGATAGCCATCGGAACACTTGCGGCGGTATGCTTATTATGAGGTACGTGCAGTGATGAAATGTTTTTTCTTGTTCCCATTTGCATACTCCTGATTTATGTTAATTTCATTAATTTTCAAATTCATTCGCTGACCAATGCCTTGAAGCTATCGGTCATATATTCGTTTCCTTCGTTATCTATCCAATACGCCGCCACGCCGTCGATATTTTCAAGTAATCTCTTTCCGTCCTCTACGCTCATACAAAATAAAGCGGTTGAGAGCGCGTCGGCAAGTGCGCTTGACTTGCAGACGACAGATACGGACGCAAAATGCTCGGAGGGCATAAGCGTATCCTTATCTATGACGTGATGATACTTCTTTCCGTCTACCGTATAAAAGCGCTCGTACGAGCCGGAGGTGACACAAGAAGCATCGGATAAAACTATCTTCTTTGCATAATCCGTTTCGTGTTTTTGGGGATCTTTTATTCCTGTAAGCCAACCCTCGCCCGAGGGCTTTGTTCCCACAACGCGTATGTTACCGCCTATGTTTAAGACGTATGAGGATATGCCCTTTAGCTCAAGCTGTTTTGCTGCGATCTCCGTAGCGTAGCCCTTGCCGAGAGCGCCGACGTCTATCCTTGCGCCTTTTTTGGTTATTCTTGCAGAAAGATTCTCTTCATCTATCTCCAAAAAACCTATATCCGTCAATTCGGAAAGCGCGGTAAGCTCTGCCATATCGGGAATTTTTGCATTTTTCGGGTCGTCGCCCGCCGCCGTCCTGCATTCGTGCCACGGATACAAGACAGAGCCCATCATAACGTTCATCTCGCCGTTTGTCAGCGTATAAAGCTCCTTGGCATAAACGAGAAAATCAATAAGCCTTTCATCAAGCACGATCATCTCGCCGCCCGCGTTTTTATTGAGCGTGCAGAGGTTTGTCACACCCGTGTATTCGTAGTTGATATCAAGCATCTGATGGTATTCGTGAAGTACGGTCGCGATCTCGGTGCAGTTCGCGTCAAATTCTTCGGAGCTTTCGCCGTTATAGCTGTAAATGTAGGACACCGTATCGAAAAACGTGAAATATACTTTGCCCTGCGGTTCTGCCTCAATTACAGTTTTAGGGCAACCCGTTAAATTAACGAGTAGCCCCATAACCATAAGCAGACATAGGAAAGTCTTGATAAGTTTCAAACTTTCTGTCTCCTGTAAAATATTCGCTTTATAGCTTATCTTGCGTTTGCGGCAGCTTCAGCAACTACAGCCGTGATACCTGTGATCTGAATGGTGCAGCCTGCGGAAAGAAGCTCAGTGTCAACGGAAACGTTGTGTCCGCCGAGTTCCTGTGTCTGCATTGCGCCAACCTCTGCACCGGTCATGCCTGCAACGTACTTGGAGAAAGCTTCGCTCTGAATGTACCACTCAAGAACTCTGCCGTCGCCGTCGTTGTCCATGCTTGCGCCGTATGTAGCCATGTTGTAATTCTCTTTGAGGTTACGCTTTGTAGCCGTGTAAGCCTTCTCAACGATCTCGCCTGCAGCGTCAATCGTGATCTTGGGCTGGATAGCATCGTTAAGAGCAGCAAGGATCTTGCCGTCTTTGCCGATAACCGTAGCTGCAAAATCGCTGTACATAGCAACGGTACCGTTAGCTTCAGCAGTAGCGGCAACGCTCTCGTCAGCAACCGTGTTTGCAGCAACGCCGAGAGTAAACTCTTCAGCAGTCTTGAAGCTCATTGTCTGCTCATCCTTGCAAGCCATAACAACTGCGTTCTTGAACTCTACGATGTCCATAGAGCAACCTGCAGCAAGAAGCTCGGTGTCAACGGTAACATTATGGCCGTTGAGCTCCTGTGTCTGCATAGCCTCAACTTCTGCGCCGGTCTTGCCTACAACGTAAGCTTCGAAAGCCTTCGCCTGCTCGTACCATTCTTTCATGACGCCGTCGCCGTCATTGTCAATCTTGCCTGCCATGCCGTACTCGTCGCCCTTCTCCATCTTTGTCTTGAAGGTAGCAGCCGTGTCAACAGCGCCGTCAGTTACGTCCATCTTGTTCTGTGCAACGTCGATACGGCAAGAAACGATCTTGCCTTCAGCGTCGAGAACAACGGTAGCAACCGTTGCATCAACCTGTGCGTTGCCTGCAGCGGAACTGTCCATGGAAACGGATACGCCCATACCGAGCTTATATTCAGCTTCGGTTACGGTCTCGTTATCCTTGTTTTCCTCGTCACCTACGGGTGTCTTGTCTTCATCGGGTGTGTTGGGTGTCTCTTCTGCCTTGCAAGCCGTAAAAGCAAATACCATTACGAGTGCAAGAACAAGTGCTAAAAGTTTCTTCATGATTTCTTCTCTTTCTTTAAAGATTTATTTTTGCCTATAGGTAATCACGATAAATTTCGCAATACACAAACAGGCGCCAGCACGCAAATTTTATCACACCTTACTCGGAAAGTCAAGCGCTTTTAAAAATTATCCAAAATATTTTGACATATTTTGTTTAAAAACGTGTATTTTCATAAAAATATGCAGTCTAAAAAATTGTCCGAATGCCGTTTTCGGCACTCGGACAATTAAATCGTCTTTATTCAGCTCTGACGGAAAGCTCGGCAAATCCTTCTTCGTCTGCGGTATAATACTTAAACGTACCCTCTTTTGCATCGAAAACGGCAACGTCTGCATCGGACTGCTCGTTGTTATATTCTACTGCAAAGCAATCGTTTTCGGTAGCAAGGGAAGCGTAAGCGGAATTCTCGGTTATCTTCGAAATATAGATGCCTATAAGCTCGCGATAACCCTCCGTTCCCTCGTTTTCAAAAGCCGCTTCCTTCGTCATATTAAACATAGCGCAAGCCATTTCGGGACTTTCGACCGACATAAAGGTCGATGAGTTATATCCGCACATATAGATATCGGGATAGAAGAAGAGTATGAGCTCTGCGTTAATTGAGGATTCAACGTCGATGAGGTCGAGCTCTTCAAGCTGATCTTGCTTATCGGGATAAAGGCTCGTGGGAGTGTTGGGGTGTCCCTTATAATAGTATACGAAATCCTCTTCTCCATAGTAAGCTTTAACGAGCTTGACGTAACTTTCGAAATCGGGCTCGTTTTCGGGATTTGCCCAAGAGCCGAGTATCATCATTGCTTTTTTGCCCTGCTCTTCTGCCGCGTTAAACATCTCGTCATTGAAGTTGTAAAGCTGCTTCAAAGTAGCCTTTTCTTCTTCGGTCATATCCTTGAGAGGATTTGCAAAGTTTCTTTCTTCGATGATGCCTTCGGTCTTATCCTCGTTAAGAACGCGGTTTATGAAATCCTCGTCGGGTGAACATAATACGCCTGCGCGGGGACGGAGTATCCACCATTCTACGTTATCCATCTCTCTTGCGGCAACGTAGGAATACTGTCTGAACGCAGAGGTGTCGACGG
>CALCTE010000164.1 GCA_937893885.1 uncultured Clostridia bacterium
CATCTCCCCAAATTTTCTTACACTTGACAACTTCACATATTATATAGTGAAACTCAGATTGGAGAATTAAGCAGTTTTTAAAATGAGCAAACCACTTTAAGTATTCCTTATAATAAGCGAGAAGATTATATTTCTCAAACGATGCACTTCCTCCCCAGCTTGCAAGGTGTATGGGACCCATTATGAGAGAACGGAAGCCGAAGTCTCTGTCGCCGTAACCGCAATAATATTTTTCGCTTTCGGGGCAGAAGCTGCAGGGGTCAAGCGGCCACTGAAGCTGTGCAGGCGGGAAGCAATAAGACGAATCGTAGAAGGTCGTGCGAAGGCTTGCAAAATCTGCGGAGTCATCGTTATTGAAGATTGTAGCACGGTGCATAGTCGCATAGTCCTTCATAGAGCCACCCGATGAGCAAGACTCATATCTGAATCCGGGAATCTTCTCGATAAGGTGGTCTACTATATCGTAAAAGCCCTTTGAGCACCAATACTGTACGTCCGTTCCGTTTGCGTCGTGTCTGTTTTCTCTTTCGGAGCGGTAAGCTATAGGCTCAAAGTCGGTTCTCCAGCTCTTAATTCCGCTTTCGGTGAAAAATTCCTCAAGCTTACGCTTGCAGTAGTCAACGCATTCCTTATTTCCGAGATCGGCAACGGGACATTTTCCCGCAATCTTTCTGCCCGCAAACCATTCGGGGTGAGCGGTAGGTCCGACGCTCGTCATCAAATCGTCACCCTCAAGTTCCTTTTGAGAGTCGTGTAAAAGTACATATATAGTCCAATTAAGTCCGAGCTTGTCAAAATATGCACTGCACTCTTCAAGCGTTGTAGCACCGTATTTTTTGAGGAAGTTGACCATATAATCGGCACGGACTTTCCACGAGCCCTCATAGTATTTCCAAATTCCCCAGTTTTCCGCCTGAGTGCCAATCTTATCGTTAGACCACCAGCCGTAGTCGGTCTTTATTGACTGAATGCCGTGCTCCTTGCATTTTTCTGCATCAACCTGTGCATCGATCTGCGTTAAGGGCTCGTTTTCATCTAAAAGCATCTTCTTGGGAGTCTTCTCAAGGAAGAACCAACGCTTGAACTCGTTGGAACCGTCTTCGATGTCGCCTTTGTAGCTTCCGATGTAAATAGGAGCTATTGTGAAAGGCTCATCACTCGTCACCTTAGTCGTAAAGTTTTCTCTGTAGTCCACGCGTACGTCTACGCCACTCTTCGTACCCTCTGCAAATATTCTCTGGCTTGTCCACTCAACGCCTACGTAAGCGCCCTTTATGTCAGCATCGAAATATACCATGGGTATCATACCGTTACGGTTGAAGTCCTGTATTGTACTTGTTTCGCAAACTACGCTCGTGCCTTCCGTGAGAATATCCTTATAAATACCCGTGCCCTCAAAGTAAGACGTGCCCTTGTGCCACTTAACGCCTTCTGCAAGTCCCGACTCCTTTGCAACTCTCCAAGCCGTAGGCACGGTATCAAAGTGAAAGCTTGCAGTGAAGATTTCTTCGGGGAATATACGTACGGGATCAGGTCTTAAGTTCGTAAGTGACGCAGAGTATTCTACGGGGCCTTTGATATCATCTCTGCCCTTAAGGTTTACAAGGAAGTTAAAGCCCGCTTCCTTATCGTAATAAAGAAGTGAGAAAGCGTTTGATCTTTGCTGAGTGTTTCTAAGTACCCAAGCAAATTCCTTCTTCTCTCCGCCCTTCTCATAAAATTTTGGGAGTGCGGGGGTGATTTTGATCTTTTCGTTTGCGTATATAACTCCGTTATCGAAGCTTACCGCAAAATTTTTGGACTTCGCCGTTAAGTTCATCGCAAGTTTCCTCCGTTTTATTTTTAAATATATGGTCTGTCTATTTGTATTACCAAGTTACAGTCGGGCCTTTGTTCCTTCACCTTTGCCCTTAAAAGCTTTGTAAGCTCCTCGTCGCCTGTTTTGAAGTCGAGCGGGACGAGCATATCAAAAATTATATTCGTATGAGTCACACCCGGTACGACTCGCAAATCGTGAATGCTTAAAGAGTCCGATATTTCTCCCGCGCATTTTTCAACGAGTGCGCGAAGCTCAATAACCGTTTCGTCCGTAAGATCGATAGGGTCCATATGTACTACCGCCTCGCACCCAAACTTTAGTGAAAGTTCGTCGGAAAGTCTGTCTATCATATCGTGGATAAGGTAAATATCCTTACTTCCGTCAAACTCAGCATGTAAAGACACCATACATCTGCCGGGGCCGTAGTCGTGAACTATCATATCGTGTATACCTACAACATCCGGATAAGAAAACACGGTCTTTTTTATGTTTTCGACTACCTCCTTGTCGGCGGTCGTTCCGAGAAGCTTGCGAAGCGTTTCCTTTATGCTGTCGATACCTACCTTTATAATAAACGCAGACACGATAAGTCCCGCATAAGCATCGAGGTCTACTCCCCAAAGCTTATATATAAGCATACACAAAAGAGCAATAGACGTGGCAACGGTGTCGCCGAGGGCGTCCGAACCCGTAGCCTTCATCGCAGACGAATTTATCTTCTTGCCCACGCTCTTCATAAACAGTGCCATATATATCTTCACGAGTATCGAAGCGCAGAGTATGCCAACGGCAAGATAGGAAAACTCTATGGTTTCGGGTGCTGAAAACTTTTCGGGAGATATGTGAAATTTGATATGTTCGATTATGGAAACGACAGCTTCCTTTAAAGCTTCGAAACCGACTAAAATTATAGCCGCGGAGACGACAAGTCCCGTCACGTATTCGATCCTTCCGTGTCCGAAGGGATGTTCTCTGTCGGGCTTTTTCGCCGAAAGCTTAAATCCCAAAAACGTGAGCACGGCACTTATTGCATCTGCAAAATTGTTCACGGCGTCAGCCATAACGGATATACTGCCCGTCAAAAGTCCCGCGACGAATTTAAGCGCTCCCAAAAGGATATTCAAAGCGACCGCAAGCACGGAGCAGAGTATCCCGTACGAGTATCTAACGTGTGGATCGGAGTAATTTTTTCTGTCTTTTATGAAAATTTTTGAAAGAATTTCTACCACTTGAACACCTCTTTGTTCCATTTTATCATATTAAAAATAAAATGCAAGTTTTTTCCAAAATTAGTGAGTGTTTTTTTGCAATAAATTGTATAATAGTTGAAGAATTAAAACGAAAGGGATTTTTGAAATTATGAAAAGGTTGATAGCGTTTGTTTTGGCTGTTTTGATGCTCGCTTTAACGCTTTGTTCTTGTGACGAAGAGACGGTATTGGATACTTTAGACGGCATATTCGGAGAGTCGGAAAAAGAGCCTAAGTCACACAACGAAGCGTTGGAGATAACCCAAAATATTGACTTTGAGCCGAGTGTAACAGGCGAAGTTCGAATGCCATCGTCACTTGCAGATTTCGCACTGGAGCTTTTTGATGAATGCGCTGATGATGATAATACCGTAATTTCGCCGTACTCCGTTATATACGCGCTTGCTTTAGCACAAAAGGGTGCAGCCGGCAACACTCTTGCCGAATTCGAAGAACTTTTCGGCGTGAAAAAAGATACTCTTGAAGAATTCCTCTCAATATCCCTTATAGCAGGCGGCGACAAGCTTAAACTTTCAAATTCGATTTGGATCGAAAATAGCTATAAAGAGCACGTAAAAGAGGATTATATCACTTCGTCAAAGAGAGATTTCGCAGCCGAGGTCTTTCTCTCTGCATTCGATAACACCACTCTACGTGAAATCAACGATTACATCTCGGAAAAAACGGAAGGACTCATTAAAAACGCACTCGACCGTATTGACAAAGACACCGTAATGTTTCTTATAAACACCGTATACTTTAAGGCAAATTGGGATGCTCCTTACTATAAAAGCACCGAGGGCGACTTTACGAATATCGACGGAAAAAAGAGCCGTGCATTTTATATGAATTCGCTTGAAAGCAAGTTCATAAATGATGACAAAGCAACGGGATTTATCAAAGACTATGCGGGCGGAAAATATGCATTTGCGGCAATTTTACCAAATGAAAACATTGAACTTGACGATTACGTAGACTCTCTTACGGGCAAAAAGCTCATTGATATGCTTTCGACTCCGTCTGAAATATCCGTAAGTGCAAAGCTTCCTAAATTCGAAACCAAATATAAAGCAGAGCTTAACGAAGCTCTTATCGATATGGGTCTTAATGAAGCGTTTATAGACGGTGTGGCAGACTTTTCGAACATGGTCAGTTCGGAAGAACCGATATATATCGACCGTGTAATTCATAATGCGGCGATAAAGGTCGATGAGATGGGCACTGAAGCCGCAGCATCTACTATAATAGATATGAACAAATATTCCGGTATGATAAAAGAATACGTAAACCTTAACAGACCGTTTTTGTACGTGATATTCGATACGGAAACCTATTTACCCGTATTTATGGGACAGGTAACAAATATGTAATAAAAAATAAAAACGACAGAGAATTTAAATGACTCTCTGTCGTTTTTTCTTATTTATCATTTAATGATTTCATTATTCTGTCCCAGTCAAAGAGTTCTCCCGGATCGCTCTTTACGGGCTTATATTCTTCGTGTCCGAGAATATGCTGTCGGTCACAAGGAATATTCCATCTGTCCGTAATGTCCTCTAAAAGTTCGGTCAAGGCTTCATACTGTGCCTCAGTATAACCCAAAATCTCCTTTGGCAAAGAATTGTACTCTCTTGAGGTAAGATATTGTTTCATATCGTTTTTTGAGCCTATGGCAAGCATTTCGATCCCGATACTGTACTTATTCATCTTGTTTTCGTACTTTTCGTTATCAAGCCACGTTCCTTCTCCTGCGTGCCACGCCGCTCTTTGCTCAGGTATCCAACAGTAAACCGTGCCGTCACGGTCAATAATATAGTTTGTACTTACAAAGTTATCCTCAAATACCTTCCGAACTCCCAAAAGTGAATATGGGTCATTTTTATCAATTACAACGTTTGATGAAAAATGGAGAACGACAAATTCTACGGGGGATTCTCTTTTCCAAGAATATTTATTTAATGGAAGAAGAAAGTCCTCGGCCGCATATTTTGATACAATATCCGGGTCTTTGGGAGGATCAAGCGGCGTTATTTCAGACGTCGATTGTTTAGTGATTTCAATAGCTAAAGGGGTAGATCTTTCAGGAGAATTATCTGTACAAGCAGACATAACAAGGCATAAGTAAATTAGTGCAAAAAACAGATAGATTAGCTTTTTTGTCATGTCCCTCGTCCCTTCTTAATCATTAAGCCCCGCGAAATCCGCAGGGCTTGTGTTTCATATATTACTTATTCTTTGAACCCATTATTTCAATGAGTGTGTCGATATCAAAATCGTCGTCATCAACCGTTTCCTTTTTCTCTTCAACGGGAGCTGCGGGCTCTGCGGGAGCGCCATAGTAAATGGAAGGATCAACCTTCTGTGCTTCAGCCTTCTTTGCTGCTACAACATTATTGTAGGTAGCCTGTGTAGCCGCTTTGGTCTGATTCTTCTTCTCTTCGCTTTCGCCGAATCCCGTAGCGATAACCGTAACTCTCATCTCGTCATCGAGATCGGGATCAATAGCGGCACCCCAAATGATATTTGCTTCGGGAGAAGCTTCATTGGAGATCATCGTGGAAGCAATCTCTGCATCGTCAAGTCCGATGTCAACGTCACCTGCGATAAGAATGATAACGCCCGTAGCACCGGAGATAGTGGTTTCAAGAAGGGGGCTCGTGATAGCGAGTCTTGAGGCAAGCTCTGCTTTGTCCTTACCCTTTGCGGTACCTACGCCCATGTGTGCAAGACCTGCGTCATGCATTACGGACGTAACGTCTGCAAAGTCGAGGTTAACGATACTGGGTACGTTTATAAGCTCGGAAATGCTCTGAACGCCTCTGCGGAGAACGTCGTCTGCGATTTCGAATGCGTTGAGAAGCGTTACTCTCGTATCGGATACAAGCTTAAGTCTTTCGTTGGGGATAACAACCAGGGAGTCAACGAATTCGGAAAGTTTCTTAATTCCCGCTTCTGCGCTCTTCATACGGCGCGCGCCCTCAAATGCGAAGGGCTTCGTTACGATACCTACCGTAAGGATACCCATTTCTTTTGCAATTCTTGCGATTACGGGAGCGGCACCCGTACCTGTTCCGCCTCCCATTCCCGCTGTGATGAATACCATATCGGTATCTACGAGAATGCTCTTGATTTCTTCGATGCTCTCCTCTGCGGCTCTTTCGCCGATCTCGGGATTTGCACCTGCACCCTGTCCTTTAGTAATTTTCTCTCCGATAGCAAGCTTTGTTTCAGCCTTGGAGAACGTAAGTACCTGCTTATCGGTGTTGATGGTTACGAATTCCGCACCTTTAACACCGGCTGTGATCATTCTGTTAACGGCGTTGTTACCGCCGCCGCCGACACCGATTACCTTTATTACGTTTACAGGCTTGCTATCCATTTGATTTGTCATCTTTCTTCTACCTCCGATTTTATTATGTTGTGCCAACCTCAGCACTTTTCCTACAAATATATTTATACAATATAACTATATCAAATTTTATTATACATTTCAATAGCTTTTTTTAATATTTTGAAAAAATTTTCAGAAATCAGTATTCTCCTCTGTTAAACGAGCCTTTTCTGTAATCTTTTATCCTTAAAGTGCCCATAGCGTCGATCTCCATACTGTCTATCGTACTTTTCGCAAACTCTAATTTCTCGTCAATATACTCGTATTCGCCGAGCGCTATTTTTATACGTCCGTCGTATCTTACGACGATATTGAATTTATCCGACGTCTCGATAAGCGTAACCTTTTCGGCAAGTCCGCAAAATTCAAGGCTTCTTGTAAGATCACTTATTATCTGCTCCCAATCTTTATCGTAAAATATAACCTTTTCGCCAGAAACGTATTTTTTTATCTGGTTAGGCTGAAGGTTGTATATCGTGTCGCCTTCTGAAACAGAAAGCTCCGAGCCGAGAGCTATGAAGTTTTCCGAAAGATAATAAAGCTTATCGCCGCTTTCAAATGCGTATTTCGGTGAGCCCTCCGATACTATAAGCGTAAGTTTATTCGGAAGGGTCGTCTTAACCTTTACGCTTTCAATACCCGTAAGCTTTCTTCTTACGTTTTCGGATATCTTTGATTTATCGAGGCTTAAAAGCTTATCACCTGTTTTTATTCCCGCAGCTTCAATTATTTGGGCATCGGTGTATACGTCAGTGCCAGTGACCTCTATCACGGCAATTCTGAAAAACACTACCGCTATCAGATAAAGTGCGAGAGCTATGAGTAAAACGGATACGGCTATAAGTGCCCGTCTGTTTTTCTTTTTTCTTTTTTGTAAGCGCTGGCTTGCCTGACCAAGACTTGAGTCATCAAATATATCGACTCTCCTTGTGCGATGATCTGCCATATTACTTCCTCATCATTATTTTTTCACATTCGCTTATTATCATATCCAAGCTGTCGGGATGCGCAAAGCGCGAAATATTCTCCGACATTTTCTTTTGCTTTTCGGGTGAAAAGATGATGCCTTCTATCTCTTTGCAAAGTCTCTGTGCGGTGAGCTCGTCTTCTCTTATAAGCACCGCCGCGCCCGCATCAGCAAGAACTTTTGCGTTTTTGTACTGATGGTCGGCTGTGACATTGGGAGACGGGATAAGTATGCAAGGTTTTCCGAGCATCGCAAGCTCTGCAAGAGTTATCGCTCCGCTTCTGTTTATGACGACGTCTGCTGCCGCCATACGCTCGGGCATATCGTATATATACTCCTGCAAAACGATGTTTTTTGCTTTATCAAGTCCCATCATATCAAAGCGTGACTTTATTTCTTTGTAATCTCTTGTACCGCATGCGTGCATGTGATATACGTTATTTTTAGACGAAAAATCGTGGAATACCTCTAGCATACATTTGTTTATCGTTAAAGCGCCGAGACTTCCTCCGAGAGAAAGGATATAAGGCTTATTTATGCCAAGCTTTGCTCTTGCAACATCCTTCTTCACGGTGGAGAAATTCTTGCGAAGCGGATTTCCCGAAAGGATTATCTTACTGCCTTTCTTCGTCTTTCCCTCGATGTATTCTTTCGTTTTTTCGAAGCTTATAAATATTCTGTCAGCACATTTTGCAAGCTGTCTTGTCGCTATACCGGGATAGGCGTCCTGCTCGACTATCGCAGTCGGAATACCCATCTTCGCAGCTTGCGAGACGGCAGGCCAGCTTGCATAGCCGCCGGTGCCTATAACTATGTCGGGCTTAAATTCCTTCAAAAGCTTTTTTGCTTGTCCTTTTGATTTGAGGATCTTTGCGGCTACCTTGAGATTTTTCAAGGTAAGCTTTCTCGATATCCCCATAATATCAATTTTATAAAGCGAATATCCCGTTTGGGGTATAAGCTTATTTTCTATCCCCCTCGGAGAGCCTACAAAGGCTATCTCCGCATCGGGATATTTGTCTTTAAATGCCTGTGCTATGGCAAGTGCGGGATATACGTGTCCGCCCGTGCCGCCGCCGCTTAACAAAATCTTCATTTATATCAACCCTTCTCCAAATATGAATATCTCGATACCGAGAGTACGATTCCCATTTCGATCATAAGAAACAAAAGCGAAGTGCCGCCGTAGCTGAAAAACGGAAGTGATATTCCCGTGTTGGGAAGAGTATTTGTCACAACCGCTATATTTAAAAGTGCCTGTAAAACGACCTTTATTACAATTCCGAGTACCATAAAGCTTGCAAATTTGTTGGTACAGCGCATTGCAATAAGTATGCCTCTGTATGCAAACAAAGCAAACAAAAGAATTACTATCATCGCTCCGACAAAACCGAGCTCCTCGCACCATATCGAAAAGATAAAGTCATTTTGAGGCTCGGGCAAGTATAGGTTTTTCTGCATGCTCTCGCCTATTCCGTTGCCGAATAGACCGCCTTGAGATATGGCATAAAGTGACTGTATAGTCTGCCAACCTTCATCTTTAGCATACGCCCACGGGTCTATCCACGCTTGTATTCTCGCAACTCTGTAGCCTGCGCCCGAAAGAAAGAACGCAACTATTGCACCGACGCCCGTAACTCCGAGTCCTAGAAGCCACTTTACAGAGCTGCCGCCTATGAACATCATAAATACACAGATAAGAGTGAGAATGATGAGTCCGGAAAGGTGGCTTTGCTCGAACATTATTATCGCTATCGAAACAATAACGATTCCCGGAATGAGTATTCCGTATGAAAATTTCTGTGCCTTTACTTCATAATCCACAAAGTATCTTGAAAAAACGATAACCAATGCAAGCTTACAAAGCTCGGAAGGCTGAAATGATATGGGTCCTATCTCAAGCCAACGTCTTGCGCCGTGGTGCACTGTACCGACACCGGGGATAGCCGTCGCTATCATCATCACCATAACTACCGCAAATATTACGTATGCAAAGCGCTTGATTAAGAGATAGTCTATTCTTGAGACGAAAAACATCAAAACGAGTCCAAGTCCCACGAACATAAGCTGATTTTTAAGATAATAATAGGTATCACCAAGATATTTTTGCGCATAAGCGTAGCTTGCGCTAAAAATTGCTATCGTACCGAGGCACAAAAGCACGATGACTATTACGAGAAACGGCGTGTCGACGCCCGCTCTTTGTCTTACTATCTGCTTATGTCCTCTCGAAGCTACGGGAGCATCGGCAGAGAGCTTGTTATTTTGTTTTTTAACTATATTCCCTTCCATCTCCCGTTTCCTTTCAATATCAAACGATTCCCAAATACGCTACCGCACACAAAACGAAAGTCGCAAACGAAAACGTTCCTACTATTTTTCCCTCGCTCCAACCGCACATTTCGAAGTGGTGATGAAGCGGGCTCATTTTAAATATACGCTTTCCCGTAAGCTTGAAGCTTATTACCTGAAGCACAACGGAAAGCCCTTCGAAAATATACACAAATCCGCATATAAGAAGGAATATGGGCATTTTAAGTAAAAACGAAACCGCCACCAAGAATCCGCCGAGCATCAAAGAGCCCGTGTCGCCCATAAATATCTTCGCGGGGTGTAAATTATAAAACAAAAATCCAATAAGCGCACCAAGCATGGGAAGTGTCAGTATAAGCACTTCCACCGACTGCAATTTGAAAATAGCAACGGCCGAGAAAAATACCGTCACTATAAGCGTAACGCTTCCCGCAAGACCGTCGATACCGTCTGTAAGATTTACGCAGTTTACGAAATAGACAATTCCCAAAAGCACTACGGGGTAATAAAAGATACCGAAATCTACATTTCCGATAAAGGGAATGTTAAGATTTGTACCGTAGCCGCAAAAATGCAGTGCAGTGATATATACCGTTGCCGCCGCAACTTGAATAAAAAGTTTACCTGAAGCGGAAAGTCCCTTGTTTCTCTTTTTGAAAAGCTTTATGTAGTCGTCTATAAATCCCGAAAGGAAATTTAAAATAATAAATCCGACACTCGCTATAAGCGCGCCAAGTTCCTTTAAGTTTCCGTTTATATAGGTCATCACAAAGGCGAAAATGCATCCCAAAAGGGCGGCTATGCCGAAGAAAAGTCCACCCATTATCGGAGTACCCTCCTTTGATTTATGCCATCTCGGCCCAATGTCAAGTATCTTTTGCCCGAGCTTTACGCTTTTTAATACGGGAATGAATATTCTCAAAAGCAAAAGCGATGATATAAGGCCGATAAGTGCGGAACCTATTAAAATATACTTCATTTAACTTTCCCTTCCTTCCTTTTATTCTTTATACATTATTTTGAAAGCTCATCTTTTATGATGCTTCTTTCATCAAAGCTGTGTTTACCGCTTGCATCAACGTAATAATTTTCGTGGCCCTTACCCGCAAGCAATACGGTGTCATTCTTCTTTGCGTTCTTTATTGCGTAGCGTATCGCCTCTTCCCTACTCTCGATGACGGTATATTTATCCTTGATGCTTTCTACGGTAAGTACGCCTTCGAGTATCTCCTTGATTATCTCAAGAGGATCTTCGCTTCTGGGGTTATCAGAAGTTATTACGAGGTAGTCGGAATTTTCCGCGGCGATCTTACCCATAATCTTGCGTTTCGACTTATCTCTGTCACCGCCGCAACCGAACAGGCAAACTATTCTTCCTACCGCAAATTCTCTTATAGACTTCAGCACATTTTCAAGCGCACCCGGCGTGTGGGCAAAGTCGATGATTATTGAAAAATCCTTTCCCGTCTCAACTCTTTCCATTCTTCCCGTAACCGTTCCCATAGAGCTTATACCGTCAACTATGTTTTCCGACGATATGCCGACAAGCTCGGCGGTCGCGGCTGAAAGAAGCGAATTATATACGCTGAACTTACCCGATACGGGGCAATATATTCTGTATATCGTACAGCCAGAAAGAAATTCGTATTCTACGCTGTTTTCCTTCGTTCTTATATTTTTTGCGCATATATCAGCATCATTTGAATCAACAGAGCAAGTGACCGTCTTGATATTAAGTCTGCTTGCAAGGCGTTTGCCGTATAAGTCATCGATGTTTATCACGGCACATTTGCACATTGAAAACAGTTTACTCTTTGAAATAAAGTAGTTTTCCATATTGCCGTGGAAATCCATATGGTCTTGGCTTAAATTAGTGAAAACACCTATCTCAAACTGCATTCCGTCGAGCTTATCTAGAGCAAGCGCGTGAGAGGATACCTCACACACAACATATTCGTGTCCGCTCTTTTTCATCTCAAAAAGCAGCTTCTGCATAAGTTCGGGATCGGGAGTCGTAAGCTCAGATTCGTAATATGACTTGCCGGTTATGTACCTAACCGTTCCGATAAGTCCACAGGGCTTTCCCGCCTTGTCGAGTATCGACTTTAACATATACGCCGTCGAGGTCTTTCCGTTTGTACCCGTAACGCCGATAAGCTTTAAAGAGCGCGCGGGATGACCGTACCATTCCTGCCACATACGCGAAAGCGCCGCTCTTGCGTTTTCGACCATGACGTAGGGTATGCTCTCGTCAAGCTCTGTATCACATACGACGCATACTGCGCCGCCGTCAAGTGCTTCTTTTATAAAATCCTTGCCGTCTTTATGTATTCCCTTTATGCAAACGTATGCATATCCGCTTTTACATGAGGCGGATTTTTCACTTATTCCCGTAACGTCGGTATCGAGATCGACGTTTGTTTTTACAATTTCGGAAAAAAGCTTTGTGAGTTTCATCGTTATCCTTTCGTTATCTATAGCCGTCGGCTACGTCGTAATATCTGAACTCTACTGTAATTATCGTGCCGCGATTCACCTTTTCACCCTGCTCAACGGATTGAGAGATCACGACCGCAGTGCCCTCTAAATATGAACCTTCAACGTTAAGATTAAGTCCCGCATTATTAAGCAGCTTGTTGACCTCGGAAGCCGTTTTTCCGATAAGGTTCGGTACTGTTGCCATATCGTCTTTGTCTTCCGCACCCTCTGTGTAAAGTACTAAAGTTCCGTTTGAGTAAAGCTTGCTTGCGGCGTGCGGTACCTGACCTATAACCTTGCCGCCGTTTCCTCTTACTATTACGTTTATGCTCTTGTCGAGTTTTTCCTTTACTTCATCGACCGTCATATCCGTATAATTGCGTATGGTTATCATTTCTTCGTCGTCGCTGTAGTTAGGCTCGATGCCCATATAGGGGAATATCTCCGCAAGGCATTTCGAAACGTAGGGTGCTGCGACAACGCTACCGTATACGTTGCCCGCGCTCGGCTCATCGACGATTATGATTATCGCTATCTCCGGATCTTCCAAGGGCCCGTATGCAACGGTAGATCCTATTCTGTAAGGACGCGTGCCGTCTGGAGCATATTTATCCTGCTTTTGCGACGTACCCGTCTTTGCCGCTATGCGATAGCCGCTGACGTAGGCATTCTTTGCACCGCCGTCGATAACGCCGCCTTCAAGCATTTCGGAAAGGAGCGCGCAGGTCTTTTCGGATATTATCTGTCTTGTTGCTCCGCCGTCCGCTTGGTAAAGTACCTTACCGTCATCGTCAATTATCTTCTCTACTATGTGCGGAGTGACGAGCTTTCCGCCGTTTGCTACGGCAGAAAGTGCGCGAAGCTGTTGTATGGGTGTGACTTTAAAGGTCTGACCGAAGGAGCCGGAGGTCAGGGATGCGGTGCCCCATTTTTCCGTATTTGTGACCAGAGATTTGTCAAAAAATACGCCCTTGCTTTCGCCGGCCAGGTCCAGGCCGGTTTTTTCCAG
>CALCTE010000165.1 GCA_937893885.1 uncultured Clostridia bacterium
AATTGAGCCGACATATTTTCGCAGCCCAATTCCTTGCTCATGCGCTTGCATTTGCACATGAATATGTAGTAAATATTTAATCCGCAGCCAACAAGAGATTCCATGTTGCCGCTGCCTTTGGAGAAGATGATATCGGCATTATCGGCAATATTGATAAAACGGATTGCAAGAGCCTCGCGCTTTTTGCAAAAGAGAGCCTTTACGCGCCGAGTGTATCATACATTTTGGGAGATAAGCCGATAACAAAGCTTGCACTCGTTTGTGGCTCGGGGAAAGACTTTTTATATGACGCATTTAAAGAAGGCGCGGACGCTCTTTTGACGGGAGATGTTTCTTACACAGCTTTTATGACCGCACAAAGACTTGGAATAGCACTCATTGATGCAGGCCACTTCTATACGGAATTTCCGATTCTGGAAGTTCTTTGCCAAAAGCTCGGTTTAATGTTTCCGAACCTTCAAATAATGATCCACAAAGAAGCTATAACAGAGGAAGTATAACTATGTACAAGGTATTAGCTATTGATGGTAACAGTATTTTAAACAGAGCGTACTACGGTATAAGGTTTTTGTCAAATTCTAAGGGAATCCCAACCAATGCCTTAACAGGATACGTGAATATAATTTTTAAGCATATCGAGTCGATAAGGCCGGACGTGACGGTCGTCGCCTTCGACAGAAAGGCTCCTACGTTCAGACACGGGCTTTACGAGGGATATAAAGCGAACCGAAAGGGGATGCCTGACGAGCTTGCTGCACAACTGCCTTATGCCAAAGAGATATCGGAATATATGGGATTTCGAATATTGGAAAGCGACGGCTTTGAAGCCGATGACCTTTTAGGCACTGTATCAAGACGCTGCAAGACAAGTGAGGCTTTTTGCTATATCCTCACGGGTGACAGAGACTCTCTGCAACTTGTTGACGACAACTACACACACGTGCTTTTAGCGGGAAATTCCGATACGGTACTTTTTGACGAGGCAAAATTTTTTGAAAAATATCAAACAAAACCGCAAGGGCTTATAGATATAAAAGCTCTTATGGGAGACAGTTCCGACTGTATCCCCGGCGTAAAGGGAATCGGTGAAAAAACCGCACTTTCACTTATCGCACAGTATGGAACTCTTGACAACGTGTACGATAACGTAGATACTCTCCCCATCGGTCCTTCCGCGAAGGTGAAGATAGCTTCCGATAAAGAAATGGCATACCTTTCAAGGAAGCTTGCAGAGATCAAATGTGACGTTGATATTCCTTTTGACGTAACTGACAAACCAAGCGTTGATTTCCAAAGCTTAAAAGATCTTTTAAACGAACTTGAGATGCTATCGGTTTTGAAGAAGATAACCCCTTATTTTTCAAGTGTCGCTTCCAAAGATGATGCAAAGGTTGTAACACCGATTTATTCTGAGAGGGAGATCGCGTTTTCGGAAGCGGCAATAGCTCTTTCAAGCGGATACACATATGCAAATTTTGACGTTGACAACCTAATCGTTTACCTTTCAAACGGGAAAGAGGTTCTGCACTTTTTGGCGAAAAAAGACGAGTTCACTTCTTTCATTTATGAAAACATATCGAAGCTTTGCGTTTTCGACAGCAAGCTTCTTTATAAGTATTTGATATCCGAAGGGAAAAAACCAAAAGCAACGTTCTCATTTGACGTAATGCTAGCTTCTTATGTTGTAAATTCCGGGCTTCAAAAGTATAACGTTGAAAGAGTTATAAATCAATACCTGCATATAGATGACGAAGACTTAAATCCGTCAAAGATAGCATATTATACGGCTTTGCTCGCGACAGAGCTTATAAAACAGCTTATATCTACAGGGCAAGAAAAGCTTTATTACAACATAGAGCTTCCGCTTGCGCTTGTCATCGCCGATATGGAAGAAACGGGATTTCACGTTGACGGTGACGGGCTTTCCGCGTTCGGAAAGGAGCTTGAAAAAGATATAAAGGAATGTGAGGAAAGAATTTATTTTCTTACGGGTGAACAGTTTAACATAAATTCTCCCAAGCAGCTCGGGCATATACTTTTTGAGCAAATGGGCATACCCGCAAAGAAGAAAACCAAAACGGGTTACACGACGGACGCGGAAACTTTAGAGCCGCTTGCACAGTATTATCCTGTAGTAGCCGAAGTACTCGACTACAGAGCGCTTACAAAACTCAAGTCAACCTTTATTGATGCAATGATAAAGGTGATTTCAGAAAAAGACGGACGTATACACACAAGCTTTAACCAAGCAACGACCGCTACGGGACGTCTTTCCTCTGCAGAGCCGAATTTGCAGAACATTCCCATAAGGCAAAAGCGGGGAAGAGAACTTCGCAAATATTTTATGGGTTCAGAAAATAATGTGCTGGTAGATGCCGACTATTCGCAGATAGAGCTCCGTCTTCTTGCGGAGATTTCCAAAGATAAAACTTTTATTTATACCTTCAAAAGCGGCGAAGACATTCACCGAAAAACCGCGGCAAGTGTTTTCGGAATACCCGAAGAGCTCGTGAGTTCGGAGCTTCGTTCAAGAGCTAAAGCAATAAACTTCGGAATAGTTTACGGAATTTCCGCGTTTTCACTTGCCAAGGATATAAACACGAGTGTTGCCGAAGCAAAGCGCTATATTGAAAACTATTTAACGAGATATAGCGGTGTCAACGATTACCTTTCGACAATAGTTGAAAATGCAAGAGAAAATGGATACGTGACGACGCTTTTCGGCAGGCGACGTTATATTCCCGAACTTACTTCAGATAAAAAAATGCTTCAAGGTTTTGGCGAAAGAGTTGCAAGAAACAGTCCTATTCAAGGAACTGCCGCCGATATAATCAAGCTTGCAATGGTAAATGTTTATAAACGACTTGATGATTTTCCTGATGCAAAACTTGTATTGCAAGTACACGATGAGCTTATAATTGAAACATCTTCCGAAAGCGCCGAAGCTGTAGCAGAGATGCTTAAAAATGAGATGGAAAACGTATGCAAAACGGCTGTACCGCTTATGGTTGAGGTAAAAGTTGGAAAAACGTGGTACGACACGAAAGAATAACAGTTTTTTATAGGCAAAAATCCGCTAAATATTGACTTTTACCATTATTTTATGTTAAAATAATTCGATAATATTAAATTGAGGTGGATTATGGGAAAATCAGTTCTTGTAACGTCCTGCAAGGGCGGTGTCGGAAAATCTACCGTTTCCTGCAACCTCGCCGTTGCGCTTGCGGAAACGTATGCTCCAACCGGAAAAAACAGGCGCGGAGTATACAGTGATATTACTGAGATTAACAAAAAAATACTTCTTGTTGACTGTGACTTCGGTGTAAGAAGCCTTGATCTTTTTCTCGGAGTCGAGGATACAAATATATACGATTTAAGCGACGTGCTTTCCGGGAACGTAACGCTGGATGATGCAGTGAGAAAAGTCGAGGGCAGGGAAAATCTCTTCGTGCTTGCGGCGCCGATGAGTTATGACAGCGAAAATTTCCCGGCAGATAAGTTTATTGAGCTTATAAAAGGAGCAAAAGAAGAATACGAATACGTGATTTTAGATTCAGCCCCTGCTCATGCACCCAGCTTTTACGTTGCTCAAAAAGCATCTGACAGCGCGATACTTGTTTCTACGAGTTCTTCGTGTGCTCTCAGGGCTGCCGCGAAAACGGCATCGGAGCTTACAACGCTCGGTTGTGAGGACATAAGGCTTGTAATAAATATGTTTGAGCCAAAGAGAGTACTTCGAAAAGAATTTGCGGGTATTATGCAGAGTATCGAAACTTCAAGCGCACAGCTTATCGGTATAATCCCCTTTGACAGCGTAGTCAGCGCAAAACAAGAAAGAGGATTACCTCTTGACGTTAACCGTGATAAACTTGCAAAAAGCTTTAACGAGCTTGCTCAAAGAGTTGTTGGATTTAACGTTCCGTTACCAAAAAAACTTTTCGGAATAAAAACGAAAAAACTGTTTTAGTTTTAGGAAGGAGAAAAAATTATGGAAATAGCTCTTATTGCCGAAAATTCAAAAAAAGAACTTATGACACAGCTTTGCATTGCTTACTGCAATGTTTTAAGCAGACATAATCTTTATACGACGAGCACTTTAGGCAATATGATTGCTGACGCTACGGGTCTTAAAACAGAAAGATTTTTGAGTGGACCCCAAGGTGGCATCGAACAGATAAATACTAAAGTTGAATTTAACGAGATCGACGCTTTGATTATTTTCAGAGATAACGATAGAACTAATACGAGGGTCAGTGAGTTTGAGGAAGCTTTGATTCGCACATGCGATGCACACACTATTCCCGTGGCAACTAACATAGCTACTGCGGAGCTTATTATTTGCGCTATTGAAAGAGGCGACCTTGATTGGAGAGAGTACGTCAACCCAGTATCAAAATACAATAAGAACAAGAGGTAAGAAAACACGTTATGATAAAGAAACCGAGAGGAACAAACGATATATTGCCTGACAGTATATATAAATGGCAATATCTTGAAAAGACGGTAAAAGAAACTGCTGAAAATTTCGGATTTAAGGAAATAAGATTCCCCACGTTTGAAGCTACGGAGCTTTTCTTAAGAGGCGTGGGTGACACGACGGATATCGTTCAAAAAGAGATGTACACCTTTGAGGACAAAGAGGGCAGAAGCTTCACGCTTCGCCCCGAAGGTACGGCTTCGACCGTAAGAGCGCTCGTTGAAAACGGTCTCTACGGCGGAACGATGCCTCTTAAATATTACTACGTAACAAACTGCTTCCGCTACGAGAAGCCTCAAGCGGGCAGAAGCCGCGAGTTTACACAATTCGGCGTTGAGGTCTTCGGTGCAGATAGCCCTCTTTGCGATGCACAGATAATTTATCTTGCAAATACTGTGTTTAAAAAGCTCGGTATAAATGGCATTAAGCTATATATCAACTCTATAGGCTGTCCCGAATGCAGAAAGAATTATCATAAGGCTCTTCGCGAATATTTTAAAAGCAAGAAGGACGAGCTTTGCGATACCTGTAAAGCGCGTCTTGAGACTAATCCAATGCGTATACTCGACTGTAAGAGCCCTATATGCAAGGAGATAGCAGCTCCTGCTCCTAAAACGGTCGATTATCTTTGCGATGAGTGCAAAAATCACTTTGAGTCTCTCAAACAGCTTCTTCCTGCAGAGATCTATACAGGTGCCCCATCAGCAGCTACCTGCTGGTGCCTCCCTTGTCTGAAGATCCAGGACAAGCCAAGATTCGGCTACAGAGGTATGCACCTTGACGTATCGCGCCATTTCTTCGACATGAATGAAGTCAAGAAATATATTGACATCATGGCTATCCACAAGCTCAACGTCCTTCACTGGCATCTTACCGACGATCAGGGATGGAGACTGGAGATCAAGAAATATCC
>CALCTE010000166.1 GCA_937893885.1 uncultured Clostridia bacterium
TTTAAGTATGTGGAGGAAAATGAATGTGTGTATTTTGTGCATTCATATTATGGTACAAGGTGCGATGATTCTCTTATTGCTTCCACTGAATATGGTGCAGAACTTACTGCTGCCGTTGCGGATAAAAACGTTTACGGCGTACAGTTTCACCCTGAAAAAAGCGGTGAAGTAGGTATGAAAATTTTAAAGGCATTTTGTGAAATGGAGTAAGGGTATGAATATTTTTCCGGCGATAGATTTAAAAGATAAAAATGTGGTACGCCTTTTACGTGGTGACTACAACAATATGACAGTTTATGGGGATAATCCCTTGCAGGTTGCTAAGGAATTTGAAAAATAAATAGCCGTAATACGAAGGTAATTTAATCGTTGCTTTCGTATTTTTATATAAAAAGTAGGCTTATAGCTCGATTATCGGCATATACCAATAAAAATTAAAGAGCAAAAAGAGGATAACTATGATAAGAAAAACTATAAATATTACCGATATTATTAAAGTAACCCTAAGGGAGATTAAAAGTGATAGATTGGCACAGTCATATTTTGCCGAGAATGGATGACGGAAGTCGTGACGCGGCGGAAAGCATTTCTTTGATAAAAATGCAAGCGTCACAAGGGGTGGATACAGTAATAGCTACCCCTCACTTCTATGCCAATGATGAAACGGTAGACTCGTTTCTGTTAAGAAGGAAGAACGCGCTTGAGCTGTTAAAAGCACAGTCACCCGAGCTCACTGTTGATATATTGCTTGGTGCAGAGGTGAAATACTATCAGGGGATAAGCCGAATGCCCGATCTTAAAGCTCTCAGTATCGAAGGAGGAGAACTTCTTCTTTTGGAGATGCCGATGTCGACTTGGACGGAGTATATGGTCAGAGAACTGGTTGAGCTGTCCGGAAGAAACGGTATTCGAATCGTTTTGGCTCATATAGAGAGGTATTTAGATCTTCAAAACCGAAGCGTGAGGCGACGAATTTTTGAAAGCGGTATCTTAATGCAATCAAATGCAAACTTTTTCATTTCGCTTGCAACGAGACGAAAGGCGCTTTCGCTTTTGAAAAAAGGAAAAGTTCGCTTTATTGGCTCCGACTGTCATAATGTGAAGTTAAGACCACCGCAGATCGGCAAGGCTTTTGAAATAATTCAAAAGAAATTCGGAGAAGATTATATACGCCAAATGAATGAGTACGGACGTTCTTTTTTGGCTTAAAAATGCAGTATATTATAAAAAGCCGTGTTACGACTTTTTAAAAGGATAAAGAGGCATAATGGAGACGACCGAGAATTCTATCGAAATTCCAAGAGTCGTCGCGGTTAATCCTATTTGCGATATTAGATTTTGCGAGGTTGGAAAAGGCGCGAGAAACAGCCTGAGGAAGTCAAAACGGTTTCCTGAATGCTTATTTTGCCTCGCTGGGCTATTTGTTGTACTATAAAGGAAACAGTGTTATATGATATGACTACATATAAAACCGAATATATCGAAGAGATAAAATGCAATAGGTTTTTGTGTAGTCTGCGGTACGAAAGTGCCCCAGACTTTTATTGTATATAATTAAATTCAGCAATTTCAAGGCGAGGTAAAAAAGATAACGAGGTTTGGAGATGTTCTAAACCGATTGTTTTCTGAAATAAACACGTTTGTTAGGTGGAGGCACAGAAAGTGAAAGACATTATGGTTGATAATAAAAGAATGATTCCGTTTAGCCCCCCGGACATTAGCGAACTTGAAATTAAAGAGGTCACAGATGCACTCAGATCGGGATGGATTACAACTGGTCCGAGGACAAAGCAGCTTGAAAAAATATTGCCGAGTGGATTGGCACAGAAAAATGCGTATGTCTCAATTCTCAAACGGCTTATGAAGAATGTCGAAAGCAAGCAATCCTTATGGTGATGGTTTTGCTTGTAAAAGAATCGCGGATATTATTGAGACAAGTAGCACAAACATTTAAGTAGCAAAAACGGGGGATAGATCATGTGCGTTGAGAAAATAATGTTTACGCTAATTCGCAGCGAAATATGTGGGTTTTCTGTAAGTGATGATTTGCAAAACAAACTCACAAAAGAAAACTATCAAAGCTATTCATTCTTTCCCACACACATGATTTGGCCCATATTGTAGCATCAGGTCTATCCCACCATGGCTTTTTAGGTGACGATGAAGTATCTCATGCGTTTCGTCAAGAGCTCATGAAATCCGTATATAGAGATGCTCAACGAGAATATGCAATAAGCCTTACCGAAGATTTGTTAGAACAATTGAAGATCCAACATATTATCTTAAATGGGGCTGTTATTCGCCATGTGTATCCTCAGTCATGGATGAGAACGAGTTGCGATATAGATATTTTGATTCACGAATCAGATATGGAATTAGTAGAAAATGTGTTGTGCAGTAACAATTATACTCGTCTTGATGATAGTTCAACACACGACTATAATTTTATGTCTCCAAACAAGATACACATAGAAATACATCATACCTTAACGCAGGATGGAGAGTTGTCTTTAACTGACGAATTGTTGAAATCCGTGTGGAATGATTATGCTATTCCAGAGACAAGCTGTAAAAGCAGATACAATATGCCCCCAGAACTGTTCGTCATTTATCATTTGGCACACATGGGAAGACATCTTCTTCACGGTGGTTGTGGGGTTCGACCATTCATTGATTTATGGCTGATAAATAAGCAATATTCCATAGATCAAGCAAAGATGAATGCTATGCTGACAGAATGTAATCTCAAGTCGTTATATGACAATTCAGTTGAGTTGAGTAAAGTGTGGCTTGAAGATTATAAATATACAGAAACAACAGCGCAATTAGAGAAGTATATATTGCACGGCGGTGTATATGGCTCAATTACGAATGCCGCGAAAGTTAAAGCTTCCAGAGGTGTTGGCAAGATACGTACCTTTTTTAGTATAATGTTTTTGCCCAAAGAAAACCTTGAAGTGTTGTATCCGAAACTAAAAAAATATCCGATATTATATCCGTTTTATCAAATAAAACGATGGTTCGGATATTTTGATAAGCATAAAACGAAACAAAGTAAAACAGCTTACCAAGCAGCGAAACAATGTTACAATTGAAGAAATTAATGAGACTACTAATTTACTAAATCAACTTGGTCTCGTATAAGACAAGCGAAATTTTCCTCATTATTGACGGCAAACGGAGGACGTGTTATGACAGGCAAACGACGTTTATGTTTATTTCTTGCCCTTATGCTTATTTGCGCGGTGTTTACGGCTTGCGGCGGCAAGAAAGATGATGACAAGAAGGATGACACTCAGGCAAGAAAGATGAAGCGGGCGAAAGCGGACCTGCGACTGACACTGATAAAACGCCTACGGCTGATGAAAGCACGAGCAAATCCGAGTTTTTGCTTAACGGCACAGACCTTGCAGAGTACACGATCATATATGCTTCTGCCGATGCCGACTACACCGAGCGCGCGGCGCATTATGTGTGCGATAAAATTGCCGAAAAGACAGGTATTACTCTTGCCGTGAAATCGGATAAGGAGCAACCCAAGCCTTCTGCTCACGAGATAGTGCTCGGAGAAACAAGACGTGCGATTTCGGACGAGCTTAACGAAGATACAACGGGATTTAGCTTTTCCATAATGGCAAACGGCGATCACATTGCTATGGAGGGCGATTATTTCGTTATCGCGGCGGCGGCATACTATTTTGTTGAAACCTACGTCAAGGATGAACCTTTTTCGGCTGTTGTTCCAACCGAAGCGGCGGTGCACGAACCTATCGTTAAGGACGCCGAAAATTACGTATTTATGATAGGCGACGGAATGGGCTTTAACCAGACCTTGCTCTTTAACACTCTCTTTGCAAAAAATCTTGACACTTACAGCGACGGCGAGAAAGAGTTTTACGGATATATGTTCCCATATCAAGGTGCGGCGCGAACAAGTTCGCTTTCGGGCACGACTGACAGTGCTGCGGCGGGAACGGCTCTTTCATCGGGATATAAGACCATAAACAGATACTTAGGTAAAGACAAAGACCTGAAAGATGTGAAGTCTTTAACGGAAATAGCTTTGGAGCTCGGTAAGGCGACTGCTGTTATGTCTACGGAGACTCAAACGGGTGCGACGCCTGCAGCTTTCTCCGTGCATATTCCCGACCGTGACGACACGGAGGATATAAAGGCGGCGCAGAATAAGTTTAGCGAAGAAACCGGAACGCTTATCCTCGGCGGATACGGCTCGAAATATACGCAAGAAGATATAAACAAGGTGGAGGAAGACCTCCTTGCTACGCTCGCGACGCTTTCAGAGGACGAAGACGGCTTCTTTATGATGTATGAGGAAGCGTATATTGATAAGCACAGCCACTCCAACGAAATGGAAAACACATATCTTGCCTGCCTCCGATTTAATCAGGCTATCGGCACCGTTATGGAATTTGCTTTCTACAATCCCGATACTTTTGTGCTGATAACCGCCGATCACGAGACGGGCGGACTTACCAAGCAAACGGACACGATGTTTTATTATACAAGTCCCGACCATACGAACAAAGACGTTCCTGTGTTTGCTTACGGACTTGATGCGGGCGTGTTTGACGGTATTACATTGGAGAATATTCAGATACCCAAGACGATAGCGGCTATGTGGGGCGTTGAGCTTGAGGGATACGATAACGTAAATTTTCCTTCGCTCATTCACGTAAAGTAAGGCAAACATTTTTTCAAAAAATTTTAAAAAAACTATTGACAAACACAGTTTTGAGTACTATAATTATCTAAAATTTGAATATCACAAAAACGACTATGATGAAGACGGTCGGGACGTGATGCAAAACAGAGAGTTGCCGGTTGGTGCGAGGCGACAAGCAGAACTTTCCAAATGGCCTATCACTTCTGAGTCGGAGGACCGAAAGGCAAAGCGCCGAGTAGACTCCTTCCGTATTGCTGCGTAAAGGCAAAGGGCTTATTAGAGTCCGGTAAGTGACGGAAAGTTTTCCGTAATTTGAGTGGTACCGCGGGTTATATACTCGTCTCAAAGGTTTTCTTTGGGGCGAGTTTTTTGTTTTATTCAGATTTGTAATCATAAGTCAAGAATGAAAGGAGACAAAAATGGATTACAGTTTGAAAGAGGTCGCAGGCAGAATTAAGGACCTGCGCGAAGCAAAGGGATACACGCAAGGTGAGCTTGCAAAGCTCTGCGGCGTATCGGAAGATGAATACCGTGTTTTAGAGCAAGGCAACACGGATTTCAGCTTTACGTTTATCTACAAGTGTGCAAAGGCGTGCGGCGTTGAGGTCGTCGATCTTCTTGAAGGAAGCAGCACGACGCTTAAATCTTTTGCTATCACGAGAAAGGGCGAGGGACTTAAAATTTTGAAGCAACACGGCGTAGAGTACAATAACCTCGCGCCCAAGTTCAAGGAGAAGCTTGCAGAGCCCTTCCTCGTAAAGTTTCCCTATATCCCCGAGGAGCAAAACGCGCCGATGAAGCTTTCCTCCCACAACGGTCAGGAATTCGACGTTATCGTAAAAGGCTCTTTAAAAGTGCAGGTCGGAAGCCACGTCGACGTTTTAAACGAGGGCGACTCAATCTTCTACAATAGCCTTATCCCTCACGGAATGATTGCGGTAAGCGAAGGAGGCTGTGAGTTTCACGCCGTAGTTTTGAATCCCCAGGACGGTCTTGTGAGCGAGGAATATCCCGATACTCCCGTCGCCGTCGCAAAAGCAGTCGAGAAGCCCGTAGATAAAACGACGGTTGCCGATAATTTTGTAAAGTCTTACTACGACGAAAACGGCGTATTTTCCGGAATCGAATTCAAAAATGACGATAAGTTCAACTTTGCATTCGACTGCGTGGATGCTATCGCGGACAAAAATCCCGACAAGCTTGCTATGATGTGGGTTGCAAACGATAAGACCGACCGTGCCTTTACGTTTAAGGATATGAAAAAATATTCCGCAAAGACCGCCAATTACTTCGAGTCGCTCGGTATCAAGAAGGGCGATACGGTAATGCTTGTATTAAAGCGCCACTATCAGTTCTGGTTCTGTATGCTTGCGCTTCACAAAATAGGCGCTATCGCTATCCCCGCAACAAATCAGCTCGTTGAACACGACTTTGATTACAGATATAAGGCGGCAAGAGTAAAGGCTATCGTCTGCACCGCCGACGGCGAGGTGTCGTGCGAAGCTGAAAAGGCTGCAAAGAACTTCCCCGAAATGCTTAAAATATTGGTCGGCGGCAAAAAGGACGGCTGGTGTGACTTCAATGTAGAAATGGAGCGCTTCAGCACGCACTACGAGCGCACGGAGAATACGCCCTGCGGCTCCGACCCGATGCTTATGCTCTTTACTTCGGGCACTACCGGATACCCCCGTATCGCGACACATTCCTACAAGTATGCGCTCGGACATTATCCGACGGCAAAGCATTGGCATAACGTAAATCCCGACGGACTTCACTTTACCATCTCCGACACAGGTTGGGGCAAGGCTCTTTGGGGTAAGCTCTACGGTCAGTGGCTCTGTGAAGCGGCTGTATTTACATACGATTTTGACAGATTCCACTCCGAAGACATCTTGCCGATGTTCGCAAAATATCATATCACCACCTTCTGCGCACCTCCCACGATGTACAGATTCTTCATCAAGGAGGATTTGTCAAAATACGACCTTTCCTCTATTGAATATGCAACGACGGCGGGCGAAGCGCTTAATCCCGAGGTATTCAATCAGTTTAAAAAAGCGACGGGCCTTACCATAATGGAGGGCTTTGGTCAGACCGAAACGACGCTTTCCATCGCAAACTTTGTCGGTTCTACTCCTAAGATAGGCTCTATGGGAAGACCGAGCCCGCTTTACGACGTCGTAGTGCTCGACCCCGACGGAAACGTATGCAAGACGGGCGACACGGGCGAGATATGCATCAAGGTCGGCGACAAAGCGCCCTGCGGACTCTTTATCGGCTACTACCTCGACGAAGAAAAGACAAAGGAAGTTTGGCACGACGGCTATTATCATACGGGCGACCAAGCGACGATGGACGAGGACGGATATCTTTGGTATGTCGGCCGTATCGACGACGTCATCAAGTCTTCGGGATACCGTATCGGCCCGTTTGAGATAGAAAGCGTCATAATGGAGCTTCCGTACGTGCTTGAGTGCGCGGTCACTCCCGTACCCGACGAGGTCAGAGGTCAGATAGTCAAGGCGACCGTCGTTTTGGTAAAAGGCACGGAGGGCACGGACGCTTTAAAGAAGGAGATACAAGAGTACGTCAAGACGCACACCGCTCCCTATAAGTATCCGAGAATAGTTGAATTCGTCACCGAGCTTCCCAAGACCATAAGCGGTAAGGTAAGACGCGTGGAGATTCGCAAAAACGATATGGAGAAATTAGGCAAATAAAAAAACGGCACAGTTACAAACCGTAACTGTGCCGTTTTAATTTAATCTTCAAAGCAGGACATAACGTCCTTTTCAAACTGTCTGCCGATATTTCCGCAACCGCCCGCATCGTAGAAGCGGCTGTTTCGAAGATAAACGGCGGTTACCTTGTTTTCGGGATCTACCCAGAAGTGAGTGCCGTACGCTCCGCTCCAACCGAACGAGCCTACGGGAAGAACGTCCTCTTTATCGACGACTCTTACGCCGAGTCCCCAGGACGAAACGGGATCTCTGCCGGGAGTTTCCCTCGGCACGCGGGGGAGAGTGAAGTCCTTTATACGCTCTTTCGAGAATATCCTTACACCGTCAAGCTCACCCTCGTTTAATAGCATTTCGGCAAAACGGGAGTAGTCGTCAAGCGTCGATGCAAGGCAGGAGCCTGCGCCCGTATAGGTGAGGGGGAGTCCCTCGAAGACATGGCGGCCGAGATCAATAGCGGCAAATTCAGCTCCTGCCACTCTGTCGGTCAGCGTTATGAAGCGAGGCCATTGTTCTTCTGTCGGCGTATAGGTGGTGTCCTTCATACCGAGCGGATCGAAAATATATTTTTTGAGAAAATCCTTGTATTGCATACCGCTTTGTATCTCAATGATTCGTGCAACGGTGTCAAATGCGGCGCGTGAGGAATAGGACGTATAGCTTTCGGGCTCAAAGGCGAGAGGCTTTGACGAACACCAATCAACGAGAGTTTTTTGAGAGGTATACGCTTCCTTCGGGATCGCACCGTTCAGCATAGAGCCGATTTTTGTTTCGGGGTACAAGCCGCTTACGTGGCTCATCATATGGTGTATGCGAAGGGGAGTTTCCGCCTTTTTGCCTGCAACCACCGTGTTGTCCTTTATCTCACCGACGTACATATCGGCAAATTGCGGGAGGTAGTCCGAAACAAGATCGTCGATATTAAAAAGCCTCATATCAACGGCTACCATAGCGGCAACGCCCGTTACGGGCTTCGTCATTGAAGCAAGTCGGAATATTGCGTCAGTTCTGATAGGCTCGCTTTTTACGGGATTCTGGTATCCCGCGGAAAGCTTTGCGACCGTTTCTCCGTTTTGTCTGACTATAAGCTGTGCACCGCTGACCCGCGCGTTTTTTACGTTGTCATCAAGACGCATTTTTAAAAGAGCGCTTAATTTTTCTCCGTTTAAGTGCTTCATATCGTATCACTCCTCAAGGCAGGACATAACGTCCTTTTCGAACTCGATTGCGATATTTCCGCCGCCGCGGCTATCGTACCAACGGCTGTTTCGAAGGTAAACGGCGGTTATCTTGTTTTCGGGGTCTACCCAGAAATGCGTGCCGTAAGCACCGCTCCAGCCGTAGCACCCTACGGGTAAAACGTCCTCCTTGTCAACCACTCTCACGCCGAGTCCCCAAGACGATACGGGATCTCTGCCCGGAGTTTCGGCGGGTATGCGTGGGGTGCAAAGTTCCGTTATCCTTTCGGGTGAGAATATACGCACGCCGTTAAGAGTTCCGTTATTAAGAAGCATTTCGGCAAATTTAGAGTAATCATCAAGCGTGGATACAAGTCCCGCGCCCGCACAGGTATAAGTGAGAGGGAAGCCTTCGAAGGTGTGGCTCCCGAGGTCTACCGCAGCGAGCTTTCGAGCCGCCATTCTGTCCGTCATAGTGATGACGCGCGACCATTGTTCTTCGGTGGGCG
>CALCTE010000167.1 GCA_937893885.1 uncultured Clostridia bacterium
AGGTAGGCTCTGCGGCAAGTCTTGCCGTCAGGTCACATTCCTCACCGTTCTTCATTTTGGCGGTTGCTTCCATCGAGCACTTGCGAATGATCTCGTGAATCTCTTGACGGTCACCGCCGCGCTTGACCGCCTCCATCATCAAATTCTCGGTTGCGATAAAGGGCAGGTATTCCCTGACCGTTTTTTCAACGATCTTTTCGTTCACGTGAAGTCCATCGGTTACATTCTGGCAAAGGCGAATCACCGCGTCTGCGCACAGGAAGCCCTCGGGCATGGAAATACGGCGGTTTGCGGAATCGTCAAGTGTTCTTTCAAGCCACTGCGTTGAAGCCGTCATCGGTGCGTTCATCGCATCCGTCATTAAATAGCGGGCCAGCGAGCAAATACGCTCACTTCGCATTGGATTACGCTTGTATGCCATAGCAGAGGAACCGATCTGATTCTTTTCAAAGGGTTCTTCTACCTGTCTGTCGTGCTGGAGCAAACGAATGTCGTTCGCCATTCTGTACGCACTCTGCGCGATAGAGGAAAGCGCGTTCAGAATCCTTGAATCAACCTTTCGAGGATAGGTCTGCCCTGCTACATCAAAGCACTCGTCAAATCCGAAATCTTTACAGATCATTCGGTTCATTTCGTCGATCTTTGCGGTATCCCCCTCAAAGAGCTCCACAAAGCTTGCCTCAGTACCCGTCGTTCCGCGACAGCCGAGTAGCTTGATATTCTCGATAGCAAAATCAAGCTCGTGAAGATCGGAGAGAAAATCCTGCATCCAAAGCGTTGCGCGCTTACCAACCGTTACAAGCTGTGCCGGCTGATAGTGCGTATAGCCGAGAGTGGGCATCTCCTTATATTTTTCGGCGAATTTGGAAAGATTCTCTAAAACCGTGAGCAGCTCTGCACGTAAATAGCGCAGAGCATCACGGTAAATTATGAGATCTGCGTTATCGGTAACAAAGCAGCTTGTCGCGCCAAGATGTATGATACCTGCGGCAGAAGGGGCAGCTTGCCCATAGGCATAGACGTGAGCCATTACGTCGTGTCGAACTTCCTTTTCACGTGCGGCAACACACGCATAATCTATATCGTTCGTATGTGCTTCAAGCTCCGCAACCTGTCCTTCGGTCACGGGAAGTCCAAGGGCGTGTTCAGCTTTTGCAAGGGACACCCAAAGGCGACGCCACGTGCTATAGCGGGTGTCACTTGAAAACAGGCTCAGCATATATTCAGATGCGTAACGCGAGGATAAGGGGGATTCGTATTTGCTTGTCATATTCATTCTCCTTACTTTCTGATAATGATACTGTCTCTTTCGGGTCCTACCGAAACGTAGGTGATTGGACAATCGATTTGTTTTTCAATAAACATAACGTATTCTCGTGCCTCACGCGGCAGATCTTCCCACTTGCGAACACCCGAGATGTCACATTTCCAGCCGTCAAAATATTCTATAACGGGCTTTGCGTTTTTCAGTGCCGACGGGAACGGAAAACGATCTGTTTCCTTTCCGTCCACAATGTATCTGGTACAAACGGGGATCTTATCCATATACGAAAGCACGTCGAGCTTGGTGAGCGCTATTGCCGTTGCCGCTTGAACCTCAACGCCGTAACGGGTTGCCACGATATCAATGGGACCGACACGGCGAGGTCTGCCCGTTTTTGCTCCATACTCAAATCCTGCTTTGCGAAGCTCATCTGCTTCGTCACCGAACATCTCACAAACAAACGGTCCCTCTCCCACGCAGGTGGAATATGCCTTGACCACACCAACCACTTCATCCACCTTGGCGGACGGAAGTCCGGAACCGATCGGTGCGTATGCCGCTGTTGTGTTAGAGGAGGTGGTATACGGATAAATACCGTAATCAAGATCGCGCAAAGAGCCGAGCTGTGCCTCAAAAAGGATCTTCTTGCCCTCTTTTTGCGCTTCCTTCAAAAACAAGCCTGTGTCGCACACATATGGCTTAATCTTTTCGCAAGCATCAGAGAGCCACGCTTCAAGCTTTTCCATCGTATAGGGCTCTGCCCCGTAAACCTTTGTCAAGGTCAGGTTCTTCCATTCAAGCAGATCGGCAAGATGCGCTTTTAATTCTTGGGGATAGAATAATTCTCCCGCAAGAACGGTCTTTTTCTGATATTTGTCCGAATAGAACGGCGCGATACCTTGTTTGGTGGAACCGTATTTTTTATCGGCAAGTCTCGCCTCCTCCAAAGCATCAAGATCGCGGTGCCAAGGAAGCAAAAGTGAAGCTCGTTCACTGATTTTGAGATTATCGGGGGTGAGAGCAACGCCCTTTCCCATTACATCCTGCATCTCAATCCACAAATTCTCGGGATCAAGTGCCACACCGTTGCCGAGTATATTGACGATGCCTTCTCTGAATATTCCCGAGGGAAGCAGATGAAGCGCGAATTTTCCATATTCATTGATGACGGTGTGACCTGCGTTGCCGCCGCCTTGATATCTGACGACCACATCGTAGTCCTCTGTGAGAAAATCGACCATTCTTCCCTTTCCTTCATCTCCCCAGTTGATTCCAACGATTGCACAATTTGACATAACAAATTACCTTCCTCAAAACAAATTCAAATGTGAGCAGTCAATCGCATCATTACCTCGGCATAAGCATCTTCTACACCGCCGAGGTCACGGCGAAAACGATCCTTGTCAAGCTTCTCACCCGTCTTGCTGTCCCAAAGGCGACAGGTATCGGGACTGATCTCATCGGCAAGAACAACAGTCCCGTCGGACAGTCTGCCGAACTCCAACTTGAAATCAACAAGCGTTACGCCGCACTCACGCCAAAACGCCTTTAACTGCTCGTTTACTGTAAAGGAATACTTCTTGATGGTTTCAATTTCCTCGAAAGTGGCAAGATGCAACGCCAGTGCGTGATACTCGTCAAGGAGCGGATCACCAAGCTCATCGTTTTTATATGAAAACTCAATGGTTGGAGAATCGAAAACAACTCCTTCCTCCACGCCGTATCTCTTGGAAAACGAACCTGCGGCAATATTTCTCACAATAACCTCAAGCGGTACAATGGATACCTTCTTGACAAGAGTTTCCCTATCGCTGAGCTCCTCCACGTAATGGGTGGGAACACCCGCCTTTTCCAGCCTTTGCATCAAAATATTGCTCATTTTGTTGTTGATCACGCCTTTACCGACGATCGTTCCCTTTTTGAGTCCGTTGAAAGCTGTGGCATCGTCCTTGTAGGATACGATGAGCATTTCGGGATCGTCCGTCGCAAAGACCTTTTTGGCTTTTCCCTCGTAAAGTTGTTCTCTCTTTTCCATGTGTATATACCTCCATTTTTTGAGTCAAAAATTGAAATCCCCGTAACAAGTAAAAAAGCAAAGGCGTTTAATGCGGTGAAACATTAAGACGCCTTTGCCTTTGTTTTTATTTAGTTTTCGTTGTCAAAATAAAAATACGGACAACTCGCCCCGATAAAACCGACCGTAAATCTACGCCCGATGATGATCGGAAGACGCCATTGCCCTCACGAAATTATTATACACCTTTTTTTCTTATTTGTCAATATAATTTAATAAAAAAACGAGCCGCGTTCTCAAAAAACGCAGCTCTGATTTTTCGTTTATACACCGCTGGCTCCGTAGTTGGAGAGCACTCGGGCAGAGGGATCCTTTACGTCGCAGCCCTTCCACGCCTTGTTGGGCATCCAGAAAGCGACGATCATTTCAGATTGTTCGGGATAATACTTTTCAAATATCTCACGATACAAAAGCGATTCCTTGGTAAAGGGTGTTGCGTGTGTGTACTTTTTGCACCCTTCCTCAAATTCCGAATCGGTGTACTTACTCTCGGCATATTCCTTTAAGTAGTCAACCATTGAGTGTCCGACCGCATCCGAGAATGCTGCCTTCTCTCGCCACAAAATCGAATCGGGTAGATAATCACCATCCTCAAAGGCGTGGCGTAAGAGATATTTTCCTTTTCCGTACTTGTTCAGCTTTAGCTCGGGATCGATGCTCATGACGTACTTGACAAAATCCAAATCACCGAACGGAACTCTTGCTTCAAGAGAGTTTACCGAAATGCAACGGTCGGCACGAAGCACATCGTACATATGAAGCTCACGGATCCTCTTCTCCGACTCCTTTTGAAATTCGGCGGCACTTGGTGCAAAATCCGTGTATTTATAACCAAACAGCTCGTCGGAAATCTCCCCTGTGAGAAGAACTCGAATATCGGTCTGCTCGTGGATCGCCTTGCAGATGAGATACATTCCCATACTGGCTCTGATCGTCGTTATATCAAAGGTACCAAGCATTGCAATGACCGTTTCAAGCGAGGAAAGCACATCATCCGGCGTCATATAGATCTCCGTATGATCGCTTCCAATGTAATCGGCAACCTGCTTTGCATATTTGAGGTCGATAGCATCCTCGCTCATACCGATAGCAAAGGTCTTGATCGGCACGTCACTCTTTTTCTGTGCAATCGCGCACACCAACGAAGAGTCCAAGCCGCCCGAAAGAAGAAATCCAACCTTAGCGTCGGCAACGAGTCTTTTTTCAACACCTGCCACCAGCTTGTCGTGGATCTGATGGCATACGCCCTCAAGGTCATCCTGACAGACCTTATCCACCTTTGCGATATCGGTATAGCACTCGAAACGACCGTCTTTATAGTAGTGTCCGGGAGGAAACGGCAAGATCTTTTTCGTAAGACCGACAAGGTTTTTCGCTTCACTGGCAAAAAGGATTACGCCTTCACCGTCATACCCGTAATAAAGCGGTCTGATACCGATGGGATCCCGTGCCGCGATATACTCACCCTTATCACCGTCATAAATGATGAGAGCGTATTCCGCATCAAGCATAGCAAACATTGCCGTGCCGTATTCGCGGTACATCGGGAGCAGTATCTCACAATCGCTGTCGCTTACAAAGGTATATCCCTTCTTTTTTAGTGCTTCCCTTTGTTTTTCAAAGCCGTAGATTTCACCGTTACACACAACGTAGCTGCCGGAAAGTTCAAAGGGCTGCATTCCTGACGGAGTAAGACCCATAATTGCCAGCCTGTGAAATCCAAGAAGACCATTTCCCGTATCAATGATTTTCGTATCATCCGGTCCGCGCGAGACCGTTTTATCAAACGCTTCGGAAAACGACGCAAAGGTGGCGCCGCTTCCGCAATAACCCATAATGGAACACATTGTTTTTACCTCATTTACATTGTAAATTCAGCATCCTATAGGGCAAGTGCTGTACTCGCGGTGCCACCTATATTTGTTCTTCATTTTTGCCTCAATCAAGGCTGTGTCGATTGACGCACGACCAAACGGCGCACCTACTAAAGCCGAGGCTTTTTCAGCTTGCAGCTCGAAAAGTGTTCTTCATACGGGCTCGCCACACGGCTTCCACCACCCCGTGCTCTCTATAGACGAGTATCCGTATTACTTTTCTTTTCTCAATCGCTTTTGTTCTTTTAGGAGTTAATCCCAAGTGGTTGTATTCCGAGCATATTCGCTCGTATTCTTATCCTCACGGGAAAGGAACGCTTTCTCGTACAGAGGATCGGGCTTTACTTCTTTCAACTGCATCTCGGGAGTCTGCTCCTTAAAATCAATTTGGGGAGCAAAATCATTTTGTTTCTTTTTTGGCATAATAGTAAGCTCCTTTTTCTTTGAATTATTCCTTGACAAATTTGCGTATTAAAGGATAAATGTCCTTCTCACAGTCACAATAGATCGCATTCCAATCTATATTTTGAGACATTCGATGTCTGTGCTGTATGTGTCCACCGAGCAGTAACACGCATAGCATTGACTTTGCGGATAGCTCCCACGGACTTCCGTGTTCATCTTTACCGCTGAGTCTTACATCAACATCTACTCCCTGTACGATTCTTGTAAATTCCTGCACATCCTGAGCTGTTGTTAATTCAATTTTGTATTTCATATTTCTCCTTTACTCAACATCCTGCAAGGCATCGTAGCCCTCTTCACCGGTACGAACCTTTACGACATTTTCAACGTCATAAACGAAGATCTTACCATCCCCAATGTGTCCGGTGTAAAGAACCTTCTTTGCCGTTTCGATGACCTGACGTACAGGCACCTTGCTGACAACGATATCCACCTGCACCTTGGGCAACAGATTTGCCTCAACCTGAACACCGCGGTAATATTCCGGCTTGCCCTTCTGCGCGCCGCATCCGAGCACGTGAGAAACGGTCATACCCGTAATGCCAATGCCCATCATAGCGTTCTTGAGAGTCTCAAGTCTCGCTTCCTTACAAATGATCTCGACCTTTGTGAACTTCGGCGTACCATCTTCAAAAGCAGGAACCTTCTTTACGGGAACCGCCTCTGCCATCGGCACCTCTCCGCTAACAGCCACGGCACCCTCATATCCGTAATCAAGACTTTCAACTGCGGGAACGAAATCTGCGTAAGCACTGGGCAAGCCGTGCTCGGTGCTGTCAAGTCCCTTGATCTCCTCCTCGGCACTTACACGCAGACCAACCGTCTTCTTGATGATGAGGAAGGTAATCGTCATCGTGACGGCGGTCCATGCGAGAATCGCAAGAATGCCTACCGTCTGCTTACCGAGAAGCACTGCACTTCCCGTATAAAACAATCCGTTAAGACCTGCGGGAGCCTCGGGATTTGCCAGAAGTCCTACTGCAAGCGTTCCCCAAACACCGTTAACCAAATGAACACCAACGGCACCGACGGGATCGTCGATATGCAGCTTCAGGTCAAGAAACTCAACAGCCACTACAACAAGGATACCCGATACGACACCAACAACCGTAGCTCCGATTGCATCCAGCGCGTCACAGCCCGCTGTAATGCCTACAAGTCCCGCCAAGGAAGCATTGAGACACATAGAAACGTCGGGCTTGCCGTTCTTGATCCACGTAAAGATCATCGTCGTGCAGGTCGCAACTGCGGGGGCAATGGTTGTGGTAAGGAAGATGGATGCCAAAGAGGTTCCATCCCATGCTGCCGCGCCGTTGAAGCCGTACCATCCAAACCAAAGGATAAAGCAACCAAGCGCGCCAAGCGTGATAGAGTGACCGGGAATCGCGTTTACCTTTGTAACCTTTCCCGCCTTATCCTTAACGTATTTGCCAAGACGGGGACCAACCATAATTGCACCGATCAATGCGGTCAAGCCTCCAACCGAGTGGATGGCAGCGGAGCCCGCGAAATCGTGGAAGCCCCACTGCGCAAGCCAACCCTGAGAATTCCAGACCCAGCCTGCCTCAATCGGATAAACGACAAGAGAGATCACACCGGAATAAATACAATACGAAACAAATTTTGTTCTCTCTGCCATAGCCCCCGAAACAATGGTTGCGGCGGTAGCGCAGAACACAAGGTTAAATACAAAGCTCGAAGCATTTTCCTTGATAAATCCACCAAAATCGGTAAAGATATCGAGATTCGGTACTCCGACGAGACCAAAAACGTAATCCTCAGCCATCATCAGTCCGAAGCCCAGCAAAACGAACACAACCGTTCCGATGCAGAAGTCCATCAGGTTCTTCATAATGATGTTACCTGCGTTTTTCGCTCTGGTAAAGCCTGTTTCAACCATTGCGAAGCCTGCCTGCATAAAGAATACAAGCGCGGCTCCAATCAAAAACCACACACCGAACACCTCGGTCGTTACGGCTTCCTTTACAAATTCCATGATGCTTGTAGCATCCATATCAATCATCTCCTTAATGTAAATGCTCTGTTTATCTCACGCCGAACAAAAGGTCTCCATATGTCGGGAAAGGCCAGTATTTTTCGGCGGTCATCGTCTCAGCCTCGTCGCATGCCACGCGAAGCTCACTCATTGCGACAAGGACTGCATCACGAATCATTTCGGATTCTTCCCCGATACTCTCTGCCGACTTGATCTTAACAAGTGTGCCCTCAAGCAAGTCGGTCGCCTCGGCTATCTTATCGCATAGAATGGAAAGCTTCTTAACGGCTTCCTTTTCGTACTTGCAAGCAATATCTGTACCGAGCGAGAGCTTCTTTCCAACGCTATCGGCAAGATTGGTTGCATATGCACTGACAGCGGGAAGTATCTGCTTCTTTGCCATATCAACCATCGTACACGCTTCGATCATAACCGTCTTGCAGTAATTTTCCAGCATGATCTCACACCTGGATTTCAACTCCACCTCGGAAAAAACCTTGTGAGACGTCAGCATTCTTACGTTTTTCTCATCAAGAATATGTGGCATACAGTCAGCTGTGGTGCGATAGTTGCAAAGACCTCTCTTCTCGGTTGCTTCCTTTATCCAGGAATCGTCGTAACCGTTACCGTTGAAAATGATGCGTTTGTGATCCTTGATGGTCTTCTTGATCATATCGTGCAATGCAGTCTCAAAATCAGCTACACCCTCAAGACGGTCAGCATAGATTTTCAATGATTCCGCAACAGCTGTGTTCAGCATAATGTTTGCACAGGCGATGCTGTTGGAGGAGCCAAGCATACGGAACTCAAACTTGTTTCCGGTGAACGCAAAGGGAGAGGTTCGGTTGCGGTCGGTGGCATCCCGTGCGAACCGGGGCAGCACATCCACACCCAGCTTCATGGTCTTTTTCCTGGCTGCTTCGTAAGGGGTATCGTTTTCAATGGCATCCAGAATGCCCTGGAGCTCGTCGCCCAGGAAGATGGACACCACAGCGGGAGGGGCTTCATTTGCACCCAGCCGGTGGTCATTGCCTGCGGTGGCGGCGGCATCCCCGTGATCCGCAATGAGCAGGGCATGCTGGAAGGCACTGCCGCTGTTATCGATAAGGACCTTGCAAGCGAAAAGCTGGCAGAGGATCTGGATGCAGACGCTCTGGTGATACTTACCGCCGTAGAAAAGGTCAGCATCAACTTCAAGAAGCCTGACCAGAAGGACCTTGAGACCCTGAGTGTTGACGAAGCCAAGCAGTATATCGCCGAAGGTCACTTTGCCCCCGGCAGCATGCTTCCGAAGGTCCAGGCTGTATGCAAGTTCGTTAAGTCCAAGAGCGGTCGCAAGGCTATCATTACGTCTTTGGAAAACGCCATCAATGGCATCAACGGCACCGGAGGTACGATTGTTGGCTGAAAAAAATAATAATTAAGGAAAGGATGCGGTTCAATTGAGCGAGGTCATTCCGGTAAAAGTATCAATCGTCCGCGGCGGAACCAGTAAAGGGATCTTCATTCTAGAGAACGAGCTGCCCAAAGATCCGGTGCTTCGGGATAAGTACATCCTTGAGATTTTCGGCAGCCCCGATGTTCGACAGATTGACGGCCTTGGCGGCGCGGATGTGCTGGCCACCAGCTATACGCTTTCGCAGGCCATTCAGAGCGTGGGCGATTTTGACCTGATTCTGTGCGGCAAGCAGACCACTGACGGCGATACCGCTCAGGTCGGTCCTCAGATCGCTGAGAAGCTGCACCTGCCCCAGGTTTCCTACGCCGGCGAGATCACCAAGGACGGCAACACCCTGACCATCAAGCGTGTCCTCGAGGACGGTTACATGACCATCAAGGTGAACACCCCCTGCATGATCACCTGCATCAAGGAGCTGAACGCTCCCCGTTACCTGTCTGTTGGCGGTGCTTTCGAGGCTTACTCCAAGCCCCTGGTCACCATGACCTACGAGACCCTGAAGGATCATCCCCTGATCGACAAGACCACCATCGGTCTGGCAGGTTCTCCCACCAACATTCTGACCTCCTTTACTCCTCCCCAGAAGGGCGCCGGCATGATGCTGGAGGGCGCTGGCAAGGAGACCACCGACAAGCTGGCTGGCATTCTGGCCGCCAAGCACATCATCTAAGGGAAAGGAGATAAGAAAATGGCTTTTAATAGTGCTGATATCGGCGCCTTCAAGAACGTATGGGTGTTCTGCGAGCAGCGCCAGGGCGTGATGATGCCCACTACTTTCGAACTGATTTCCGAGGGCCGCAAGCTGGCAAACGAGCTGGGTGTGGAGCTGTGCGGTATTCTGCTGGGCGACAACGTTGAGGGTATCGCCGCAGAGCTGGGCGAGTACGGCGCCGACAAGGTGTACGTGTACGAGTCCCCCCTGCTGAAGGACTACACCACCGATGGTTACACCAAGGTGATCGTGGAGGCCGTCGAGGAGCTGAAGCCCGAGGTGCTGCTGTTTGGTGCCTCCAACATCGGCCGTGACCTGGCTCCCCGCTGCGCAGCTCGTCTGCACACGGGTCTCTGCGCTGACTGCACCCACCTCGATATCGATATGCCGACCTACAAGGACTTCTTAAGAGAAGCATCCACACTGGCAGAAGAGAGGATCGAGAAACTGGGGACAATAAGGACCCTGGGAGAAGAGCATGATGTATCCCTTGATCTCAAGATGACCAGACCTGCCTTCGGAGGAAACCTTATGGCTTCCATCGTATGTCCGAGATTCAGACCTTCCATGGCGACCGTAAGACCGGGAGTTATGAAGAGGGTGGTGCTTGAGACTCCTCATGAGTGCGAGATCATAAGACCGGCATTCGAACTCACGGAAGCAGATTTCCAGACAGAGGTACTGGAAGTAGTCAAGGCGGCGAAGAAGCTCGTTGACCTTATCGGAGCAGACTTCATCGTGTCCGTTGGAAGAGGAATCAGCAAGGACGTAGAAGGCGGCATCAAGCTCGCAGAGGAACTTGCAGAAGTCCTGGGAGGAGTAGTAGGTTCATCCCGTGCCGTTGTAGATGCAGGCTGGAAGGTAAAAGACCTTCAGGTTGGACAGACCGGTAAGACCGTTCGTCCTAACGTATACTT
>CALCTE010000168.1 GCA_937893885.1 uncultured Clostridia bacterium
AATTTTTTCTCTTTCACTTCTTCATAAGTACGATAAAACATATCTAAGTGACTTGTCGCTGTATTTTTTCCTACATAAGAGCCTGTTGTTAAAAAAGTTAAACATTAAAAAAACAAGGAGCTGTTCAAAACAGCTCCTTATTTTTTGTTATTCACTTTTTGCAAGGTCAATTGAGATAGACTTTCCGTTAAGCTTGCTGTATGCATCAAGCCTCTTTATAGCTCCTTCAATCTGTCTTATGTTGTTTTTGATGTTTTCTGCAAGGAAAGTTAAAACCTCGTTTGATACCTGAATATTAAGATCTTCGGCTTTCCTTTTCAATATAGCCATACGAAGCTCAAGATCCGGGGGCTGAATATCCGCCATAAGTCCCCACTCAAAACGTGTCCTTATTCTTTCTTCAAGGCTCGAAAGCTCCTTCGGAGGACGGTCGGAGGTGAGAATTATCTGTTTTTTGTTTTCAAAAAGAGCGTTAAAGGTATGGAAAAATTCCTCTTGAACAGAGTTTTTTCCGGCAAAGAACTGCACGTCGTCTACAAGTAAAACATCGCAATGGCGGTATTTCTGTCTGAATGCAGCGGTATTGTGCTTTGATACTGAATCAATAAGCTGATTTAAAAATTCCTCGCTCTTTACGTATATTATTATTGCTTTTGGATTTTTCTTTAATATTTGATTTGAAATAGCGTAAAGAAGGTGAGTTTTTCCAAGTCCCGATGGGCCGTAAATGAAAAGCGGGTTATAAGAATATCCTGGGTCATTTGCAACTCTGACGCATACGGCGTGAGCAAATTTATTTGAATTTCCGACGACGAAATTATCAAACGTATATTCCATTTGATATTTTTTGGGAGGATTTTTGCTGTCAAATATCTGCTCGCTTGAATTTAAGCTGTCATAATAATCGGGTTCAACTATATCATCGGGTTCAAGAAGATTGTTTTCCGATAAAAGATTAGTTATAAATGAAGCCGTAGCTTTATTTAGTTCTTCCGTACTCACTTTATTGTTTTTACAAAGGTCTATACAAAACTGAACTTGTTCTTCTTTCAAGTCAGCGTTAAGCTCCTCAAGCGACAGAATAACGACGTCTGTCGAAAAACCGAGCACCTCATCTAAGTTTTCTTTCAAAATTTTCAGATGATATATAAAAAAGATATTTCTTTTGGCAGTTGAAGGATATGTAAAAAATGTTACGCTGTCGGTCATTTCCGTTAGAACCAAAGGGCTGTACCAAAGCTTGAAGTTTGCATCGGAACAGTTTCTTTTAATTCCCTCGCATACCGCTTGCCAAATTTCCGAAAATCTGGAATCCATACTAATCTCCTAAAGTAAAAATAAAGTCACTTATATATAATATATTATACCATATATATTATAAAATAGCAAGCAAATTTGCAAAAAATTAAGTGACTTATCAAAAAAATCGGTCAAAAAATTTTACCAAACTATTGAAATGAAGAAAACATTGTAGTATAATATTTCCCAAGATTAAATTTGTCGGTAAAAACGACAGGAAAGAGGCTATAAAAAATGAAAAATGCATATCTTTTAAGAGTAATGGACGAACTTGTTAAAAAGAATCCCGGCGAGCCCGAATTCTATCAGGCTGTAAAGGAAGTTTTGGAGTCTTTGGAGCCCGTAATTGACGCTCACCCCGAATATGAGAAGGTAGCTCTTCTTGAGAGAATGGTCGAGCCCGAAAGAATGGTTATGTTCAGAGTTCCCTGGGTAGATGATAAGGGTCAGACACAGGTAAACAGAGGCTACCGTGTACAGTTTAACAGTGCCATCGGTCCTTACAAGGGCGGACTTCGTTTCCATCCTTCCGTAAACCTCGGTATCATGAAGTTCCTTGGTTTTGAGCAGACATTCAAAAACTCACTTACGGGTCTTCCCATCGGCGGTGCAAAGGGCGGAAGCGACTTTGACCCCAGAGGAAAGAGCGATGCTGAAATTATGAGATTCTGCCAGAGCTTTATGACGGAGCTCTACCGTCATATCGGCTCTCACGTTGACGTTCCCGCAGGCGATATCGGCGTAGGCGCAAGAGAGATCGGTTATCTCTTCGGTCAGTATAAGAGAATCTGCAACAGCTTCGAAAACGCTATACTTACAGGTAAGGGCATTTCCTACGGCGGAAGCCTTATCCGTCCCGAAGCTACGGGCTTTGGCGCAGTTTACTTCGCAAACGAAGTCCTCAAGGGCTACGGCGAGAGCATCAAGGGTAAGACATTTGCAGTTTCCGGTTTCGGTAACGTTGCTTGGGGCGCAGTTCTCAAAATCAACCAGCTCGGCGGTAAGGTACTCACCATCTCCGGCCCCGACGGTTACGTTTATGACGAGGACGGTATCACGGAAGAAAAAGCGGCATTTATGCTTGAGATGCGTTCTTCCGGCAGAGATAAGGTTCAGGACTACGCAGATAAGTTTGGCGCGAAGTTCTTCGCAGGCGAGAAGCCTTGGGGCGTTAAGGTTGACGTCGTTATGCCTTGCGCAACTCAGAACGAAGTTCAGCTTGAAGATGCAAAGAAGATCGTTGCAAACGGTGTTAAGTACTACATCGAAGTTTCCAATATGCCCACAACTGCAGAAGCTACGGAATATCTTGTTGCAAACAAGCTCGTTGTTGCTCCCTCCAAGGCAGTTAACGCAGGCGGCGTAGCTTGCTCCGCTCTTGAAATGAGCCAGAACAGCATGCGTCTTGCTTGGTCTAGCGAAGAAGTTGACGAGAAGCTCCACGGCATTATGGTTAACATCTACCAAAACTCCGTCAAGGCTGCAAAGGAATACGGCTTTGAGGGTAACCTTATCGCAGGCGCTAACATCGCAGGCTTTATCAAGGTTGCAGATGCAATGCTCGCACAGGGTATAGCATATTAATAAAAAGTGAAACGATGCCCGTGTGTCAAATGGCACACGGGCATTTTTTGAAGTAAAAAAGTTTGCAAGTAAAAATAATTGCAGAATTGCAAGTAATTTTGCTTGCAGGAGGAGAAAATAATGAAATTTTCCGATTTTGATTTTAAAAGTCAAAGCTACGGCAGGATATGTATTTTGGCACTTGGCAGAAAAGTACATTTTCCGCAGGGGACGGAGGATAAAATGAAGGAAATTTACGGTAATCTCTTTGTTGAAAAGCTCGAAAAAAGCGAAGACGGCGAGTGGCTGTATATTTATTTGAAGGAAGAATAAAAAAGAAAGCGCAGTCAGCCTCGCCCCGCGTGTTTTCCCATTAGCACCGTTTCAAAAATATTACCGCACCTACTTGCGTTTTTATGGAAAATACTGTATAATGTTAATAAATAATGTAAGAAACCGTAAAAAGCGGAGAGAAAAATGTCAAAATTAAAAAAGGGACAGTCGCCGGTGCGAATTATTGCACTTGGCTTTCTTATCACAATTTTAATAGGCTCTGTGCTTTTAAGTTTACCGTTTTGCGTAAAAGAAGGTGCCGAGCTTGAATACATTGACGCTCTTTATACTTCGACCAGCGCCGTTTGCGTAACGGGCCTTGTGACGAAGGACGTCGCGGATACCTTTACCCTCTGCGGACAGGTCATCGTTTTATTGCTTATACAGATAGGCGGACTCGGTGTTTCTTCTATGGGCGCTGCGGTCATATTGCTTCTTGGAAAAAAGATGGACTTAAAGGGCAGAAACATCATAAAAGCGTCGATGAATCTTGATACGGGCAAGGGAATAGTAACCTTTGTAAAGAGCGTTTTCTTCACAACGGTCATAATAGAGCTTGCGGGAGCCATTTTAAGCTTTTTCGTATTTATAAAGGATTTCCCGTTTTTGAAGGCTCTCGGAGTTAGCATATTCCATTCGGTTGCCGCTTTTAACAACTCGGGCTTTGACGTACTCGGCTCATTCCAAAGCCTCACGAATTACGAGAGCAATATTCCTCTTTCTCTCATAACCGCCGCACTTATATTCCTCGGCGGCATAGGATTTCTCGTAATAAGAGAAGTTTTGGCGAAGGGATTTAGGTGGAAGAAGCTTTCGATGCACTCGAAGGTCGTTTTGTCAATGAGTGTCTCGCTAATCGTTATAGGAACCTTGCTCATAAAGCTTACGGAAAACGTAAGCTTTCTCGGTGCGTTTTTTCTTTCCGTTTCAACGAGAACGGCAGGATTTGCAAACTATAATCTCGGCTCTTTCGGCACGAGCGGCATAATTGTCATACTTATACTTATGTTTATCGGTGCATCTCCCGGCTCTACGGGCGGCGGCGTTAAGACGAGTACGTTTTTCGTGCTTTTGCAGAACATAAAGGCGTCGGCGACGGGAAAGAGCGAAAAGGCGTTTAACTACTCCATACCGCAAGATTCTTTCAAAAAAGCGGCGGTCGTTGTGCTTTTGGGACTTATGGTGGTACTCGGCTCAACTTACGCCGTAAGTATATTTGAGCCCACGCTTCCTTTGCGCGATCTTCTTTTTGAAATGACGAGCGCATACGGAACGGTGGGACTTTCCACAGGCATAACACCCACACTTTCGGTTGGCGCAAAGATAATCTCTATAATCGTTATGTATATAGGAAGACTCGGTCCGCTTACCATCGTGAGCCTTTGGTATTTTTCTCGCGGCGAAAGCTTCCGATATCCTGAAGGAAATATATCTGTCGGATAAGAAAGGAAATAACGTATGTTTAATTCAAAGAAAAAGAATAAGCTCATTTACGGCATCATAGGCCTTGGGCGTTTCGGTATGGCTCTTGCCAAGGAGCTTGCCGAGAGCGGTGCAGAGCTTATAGTGCTTGACAGCGACGAGGAGAAGGTAGCACAGATGCGCGAGGTTACGGAAAACGCCTTCGTTGCGAAAAATCTTGATAAAAAGACCTTGCTCGATACGGGACTGAAAAACTGCGACGTTGCCGTAGTGTGCATAGGCGAACATATAGATACGTCGATACTTACAACGCTTAACCTCGTAAGTATGGAGATACCGCACGTTATCTCTAAAGCGACGAGCATAGAGCACGGTGAGATACTTAAAAAGCTCGGTGCGGACGTTGTTTATCCTGAGCACGATATGGCGGTAAGACTTGCTCACAGACTTGAAACGGCGAGAGTGCTCGACTTTGTTCAGCTTTCGGAGAAGATAAACATTTCAAAAATAATGCTTCCGCCGCAGGCAATAGGTAAGACGGTCGTTGAGGTAAATCTGCGCGCACGGTTCGGAGTCAACATCGTGGCGATAGAAAACAGTGGTACGGTTCTTGAAATGGTAAGGCCCGATTACGCATTCCGCGAAAAAGATATACTCTATCTTTCGGGAAGCAAAGAGGGTATGTTAAAGCTTGCGGATTGGGCTCAATAAGAAGATTTTTTACGAGGTGATTTCGGTCTATGGGACTTTTCGAATTTCTTGAGATTATGTTTGCAAATCCGATGCTTTTGGTATCGACGATACTGACCCTTGCGGTTATTTTGGTCAACGGTTGGACGGACGCACCAAACGCTATCGCGACCTGCGTTTCCACGAGAGCTATCGGTGTCAGAAAGGCTATCGTTATGGCGGCGATATTCAACTTACTCGGCGTTTTCATTATGACGATGATAGCACCGAACGTCGCGCAGACCGTAACGAAGATGGTAACCTTCGGTACGGGCAAGGATTCGCTTATCGCGCTTTGCGCGGCGATGCTTGCCATCGTAGTATGGGCGACGGCGGCGTGGTATTTCGGTATCCCAACGAGCGAATCACACGCTCTTATCGCGGGACTTTCGGGCGCGGCACTTGCTATTCCGGGAGGAACAATAAACGGCAGTGAGTGGATAAAAGTCATATACGGACTCGGTCTTTCAACGCTTCTTGGATTTGCCGCAGGCTATGCGGTATCGAAGATAATAACGCAGTCTTTTAAGAAAAGAAACCGCTTAAAGTGCGAAAAGTTTTTCTCCAAAGGTCAGGTCGCGGGCGGTGCGATGATGGCGTTTATGCACGGCGCGCAGGACGGCCAGAAGTTTATGGCTATTTTCATTATGGGTTCTTATCTTGCTCAAGGAATGGAGCTTCCCGAAAACGGCTTTAATGCGGGCGACTGGATATGGCTTATGGTAGTGTGCGCGGTCGTATTGGGACTTGGCACTTCGATAGGCGGTTACAAGATAATCAAATCCGTCGGAATGGATATGGTAAGACTTAAGCCCTACCAGGGATTTGCCGCCGACCTCGTTTCCACGGGCTGTCTTCTTCTTGCGTCCTTCACGGGTATACCCGTAAGCACCACGCATACGAAGACCACGGCGATAATGGGCGTAGGTGCCGCACGAAGAATGAGCAACGTAAACTGGAGCGTCGTAAAAGAGCTCGTGCTCACTTGGGTATTTACCTTCCCCGGATGCGGACTTTTGGGATATTTGGTATCAAAGCTGTTTTTGATGATATTTTAGTAAATAAACGGTAAAGAAAGGAATAAGGAAATGGCTAAAGTTAAAAATGATTATTTTAAGCTTATGGAAGAACAGAGCGGCTATTGCGTGCAGGCGGCAGAGCTTCTTGAGGAGATACTTACCGTAGCAAACGACGATAATATCGAAGAATACAAGGACAAGATGCACGCTATCGAGCACAGCGCCGACGAGATACACCACGACATACTCTCGCGCCTAACGGTTGAGTTCATAACTCCTATCGACCAAGAGGACATCGTCGAGCTCGTTCAGCTTTTCGATGATATCACCGACGCTATCGACGAGGTCGTAATAAGACAGTTTATGTATAACGTTAAAAAGCTTCCCGCACACGCGGCAGAGCTTTCTAACTGTGTTAACCGTTGCACGAAGGCGCTTAAGGTTGCGTGCGCGGAGCTTAAAAACTTCAAAAAGCCTGCAAAGCTTCGCGAGCTTCTTATCGACGTAAACAACATTGAGGAAGAGGCAGACGGCGTATACGTTAATGCTATCCACGAGCTCTTTACGGATCCCGATATCGACTTCAAAACTCTTATCGGATGTAAGGAAATTTACGAAAGCCTCGAAAATTGCTGTGACCTTTGCGAGCACGCATCTGACGTAATCGCGCAGATCATCATTAAGAACACATAAAAAACGTAGGGCGGGGGCTTGCTCCCGCCGATTGTTTTATCCGAAGGGAGCTATTATGGACATTATCGTATGCCTTGACGATAAAGGCGGAATGCTTTTTAACAAAAGACGGCAAAGTAAAGACCGTGCGGTGCTTGAGGATATGAAGGATTGTCTTTGTACACCGCTTACTATAGACGCTTTTTCCGAAAAGCTGTTTGCGGATTCGGGGATTGACTACCGCGTGGGAGAGCCCGAAGAAAGCGGCGTTTTCTTTGCGGAGAACAGGAAGATAAGCGAGATTGTCGATACTTGCGCGCGTATCGTAATCTATAAGTGGAATAGAATTTATCCGTCCGACTTTAAATTGGACGTAGACCTTTCAAAAGAGGGATTTATGCTTAAATCAACGAAAGATTTTAAGGGCTCGTCTCACGAAAAAATAACGAGGGAGATATACGAAAGATGAAAAGATTTACGGTGATTTCATCACTTTTGCTTGCAATATGCTTGCTTTTCTCCGCTTGCGGATACGTTGAAACCATAGACGAGCAAAAAGGGCAAGACACAGGAATATCGGTAGAGGATACCGAGGAAAAAACGGACGAAAAAGACGGTATAGAGTACGGCGAAGATACCGAGCAAAGCGGCGCGGAAGAGAAGCCTGACGCAGAGGAAAAGCCGAGCGAAGAAAAACAAAACGAAAAGTTTGTGCTCCCCGCGTATACGGGCGACGCCTATACCGTAATAAATAAAAACGAGCCGTTTTTTGACGAAATTGAGCTTACGGAAAGCTCATTTGAGCGCTACGGAGCGCTCGACGAGCTCGGACGCTGTACGGCGGCAGTTGCCTCTATCGGACGCGACCTTATGCCGACCGAAGACAGAGGAAATATCGGTATGGTAAAGCCTACGGGCTGGCAGACGGTAAGGTACGACGTTGTTGACGGTAAGTATCTTTATAACCGTTGCCACCTTATCGGGTTTCAGCTTACGGGCGAAAACGCAAACGAGAAAAATCTCATAACCGGCACGAGATATATGAACGTAGACGGAATGCTGCCGTTTGAAAATATGGTCGCAGACTACGTTAAGGAAACGGGAAATCATGTAATGTACCGCGTGACGCCCGTATTTTCGGAGCACGAGCTTCTTGCGCGCGGCGTTTTGATGGAAGCCTATTCCGTTGAAGATGAGGGAGAGGGAATATGTTTTTGCGTGTTCGTGCATAACGTACAGCCGCAGATAGAAATAAATTACGCAGACGGCTCAAGTGTTTTCTCGGGCAAAACGGATAGTGAAGAAAATACAGAGGAGAAAAAGGAAGAAAGTTACGTATTAAACAAAAATACGAAGAAGTTTCACTATCCTTCTTGTGCTTCGGCAAAAAATATAAAGGAAAACAACAGAGAGGACTATACGGGCACGCGCGAGGATATAATAAATCGCGGCTATTCCCCTTGCGGAAACTGCAAGCCGTGAAGTAGGGGTATCGCTCGCCCGCTACGTAAAAAGAGACAGACGAAAATCGTCTGTCTCTTTTTACTTTATTTCCTGCTCAAGATTTACAAATTCATTCGTATCAAAAAACTCCGTCAAGGTTATTCCCAAGCCGTCGCACAGCATTTTAATCGTTACGATTCCGGGGTTCTTGCTTTTTCCATATAAAATATTTTTAATTGTTGACGGAGCGACACCCGATTCCGTTGCCAATTTATTGATGGTAACTCTTTTTTCCTCGCATAAAGACAAAATTCTGTTTTTAACCGTTGTGTAAGTGTCCATAATATCACCTCGTCTGATTTATAGACTAATTATAGACTAAAAACCTTGACAAAGTGGGCTATATATGATACTATATAGGCTATAAAAAGCCGTTTAAAACAGTAGGGGTATCGCTCGCCTATGGCCTAATATTTATATATCGAAAATTCGTTTTTCTTCATAAGCTCCACAAGATGTTTTTCGTCCTTTACGCGCTCGCTAAAGAGCATCGACGCTTTTCGGAAAGGCGTAAAATCCCATTTTCTTATATCGTGCGTATCCGAGCCCGCCGTGCCGATAAGCCCCATATTTTTAGCGAAAAGCTCGGCGCTGTCATTAAAATGAGCGGGGTAGTGGCTGGTGCCGTTATCGGTGTGTGAGCCGTTATATATTTCGATGGCGTCGATATACGGTACTTGCACCACGATAGGTTTCTTTATATATCTGAACGGGTGCGCTTGGACTATAAATCCGCCGGCCTCGTGTACACGGCGCGCGTATTCCTCAAAGCTTATGTCGAATATATCCTCGTTTTCAAGGAGAAAATCCAGGTCGATACCGTAGGTGAGGAAATCGTCGCTTTGATATCTGTACTCGATGCCGAAAAGCACGTCGACGCCGCATTTGTCGCCTTCTTCCTTTGCCGCAAGATAAGCATTGTAGTTGCGCATAACGCCGTCCTTATAGCTTCCTGCGGACATAATGTGGCTTTCGTAGAAATGGTCGGTGAGCACAAAGCCCGTATATCCGCCGTTTTTGTATGCTTTTGCAAGGTCGCGTGCCGATGCGTTTCCGCAAGGACTGCCTTCGTTTGAGTGAAGGTGTATATCGTATTTGTAAAACATAACAAAACCTCACTTTTTTAGATGCGTAATTATATCATATCATAAAATCGAAGTCAATATTGGGTAAAAAAGAAGCGGACAGACGTCCGCTTTTTTTCTATTTTATATATGAGTTTGATACGTATGCTACATCACCGCTTGGAGTAAGCACGCGGCTCCAGCCCATACAGCTTATGCCCGTTCTTACAAGGCTTGTACCCGAATTGATTTGCGTTATGATGTCGCAATCCGTGTTAGGCTCGCTTCGCAGGTTTACCTGCGCCGTAGTCGTAACGGTATCGCTCGTTGTAAGGAAGCCGTCAAAGTTATCCTCGTACACTTCTAGATATTCGCTTTTTATATAGGCGACCTCGCCCTTGGGCGACACTATCTTATCCCAGCCGTCGCTTCCATTTTCAAGCCTTACGATGAGCGTGCCTGCGCTTATCTGACCGAGGGCATCATAGGTTGTTCCCGGGCCGCTTCTGTAGTTGACGTAAGAATTTACGCTTACGATACCGCTTTTCGCCGTGCTGTCCTCTGTGCCGCCGCCGATGTCCGTATCGCCGTCACCGCTTTCCTCTTTTATCGTAAGGTATTCGCTGTACACGTATGCCGTTTTGCCCGAAGCAAGAAGCACCTTGCTCCAGCCGTTCTTGCCTCTTGCGACGCGCTTAAGCTCCGTGCCTTTATTAAGTGTTTCGATTATTGCAGACGTAGTGGACGCGGCTTCTCTTGCGTTGACGACGTCCGTCGTTACGACGGTTTCATTACATTCCGCATAATCGGTATCGCCTACTTCTGTTGACAAATACTCACTCTTGGTATAAGCAACGTAGCCTTCCTTGGTCAAAATCCTGTCCCAACCGTTGTCGCCGATACCCGTTCTCACGAGCACAGTGCCCTTATTTGCCGTGCCGTAGCTGTCTGCGCTCGTTGAAGGCTCTTTGCGAAGATTTACGGTTTCTTTAAGCACAACAAGCTCGTTTACCTCCGTAAAGTTACCGCCTGAAGCACCGGTATCTTCTTTTATCGCTTTAGCGGTTGTTGCTGTTCTGATTCTGGGTACGGTTCTGATTCTGGTTCTGAGGACGGTTGCCCTGCTGCTGAGGCCGGTTCTGGCCGCCCTGCTGGGGACGGTTCT
>CALCTE010000169.1 GCA_937893885.1 uncultured Clostridia bacterium
TACTGCCGCAAAGCCTTGAGGAAAGATATCCGCACCGACGAAATCCACGTGAAAGGTTCTTTTCTTAAAAACAAAATCCACGTGGGGTTCTCGCAAAAGGTAAGCCTTGAACTCGTCCTTCTGCTCACTTACCCAAGTCAGAGGAAGTCCCGCCGCAAGATAGACCGATGCGCTCTCCAAGTTCCTTGCGTAAAGCTCGCGCCCAACCGCCGCAAGGGTTAAAATGAAATAGTCATCGTCGTTCTGCTTTTCGGGAATGAACTCCTTGTGTCCTTCTCCGATGATATAATACCGCCCGTTATAGACAAGCATATTGCTCGTAAAGGTCGGCTCAGTGTCATAGGCTTTCACGCTTGTCCGAAAACAAGAGGATGCCGTTTTGATGTTCCCATAGCCGTGGTCGATGCCGATCACGATGGGAGATTGAGTTTTGTTTACGTTCATAATGATTTCTCCTTGTAATTTTGATTTTTTGAATTTCAATGGGCGAAATTCGCCTGGGGATTTGTTACGGATAAGCAAGTGGTCAAAATGACCACTCACCTATCCGTAACGCTTTGTCGGTAGGCTTTCTGTCTGCAAGCGTTGGAGCAATATATTCCGTCCGATCTTTTGGGCGTAAATATCTTGCCGCAGACTTTGCAAACACGGTTTTGACGAGCCTCAAGACGTTTTTGCGACAATTCCTTTTGATAACCTCGATTGCCGCACAGACCATAAAGGCAATACTTCTTGGTTTCGATGTTCGTATAAAACTCTCTGCCACACCCCTTGCAGATGATCTTTCTGACAGGATGATACGGAATTTCGCCCGACATCTTTTTCTCATAGCGTTCTTTCAGATACGCTTGATTTTCGTATTCCCATTTGCTGTTCCACATCAGATCTCCTCCTTTCATAATAAATTTTTAATAAGACTTTGAAATTGTGGGGGCAGTATTCATATTTGCTATATTGATTTCTTTCCGCATATATGGTATAATGGACGCATAAAGCCTTGCGTTGCAAGTCTCGGGATTTCATCCCCACCCGCGCTTTGCGCGGATGCGCCATTGACGGCTTCGCAAAAATGCCCTTGCAAGCAAGCATTTTTGCTTCATGGTATAAGGCTTTGATGAAATAAAACGTACGGAGGAACA
>CALCTE010000170.1 GCA_937893885.1 uncultured Clostridia bacterium
AATGCAGAGATTGAACATGTTGATGCCGCCGAGGGTCCATTCAACATTCTGGAAGAATGCGCTTTCCATGTTCAGAACGATCTTGTTGACCTGACCCATGTTGCCGATACCGAAGGAAGCAAGCATCGTAAAGATACAGAAAAGTATTGCAAGTACCTTTCCTGCCTTTTTGAAGCTTACGGAAGTGTTATGATCGGTGAACTTAAATCCGCCGAGGCCGTCTGCAAGGTAGTACATTGCACCGCCCGACCATTCGCCGTTTTCATTTTTGCGGCGGAAGTAGATACCGAGCACGTTTTCGGCGTAGTTTGTCATCATTCCGAAGAATGCGGCAACCCACATCCAGAAGACAGCACCCGCACCGCCGATGGCGATGGCTGCGGCAACGCCCGCGATGTTACCCGTACCTACCGTTGCGGCAAGCGCGGTACAGAGAGCTTGGAAGGGGGAGATAGAGCCCTTTTCCTTACTGTGCTTTATAACCTCCTTGTTAAAGAGACTGCCGAGGGTGTTCTTAAACCACATACCGATATGGGAAACTTGGAAAAACTTTGTAAGCAAGGTGATAATAACACCCGTACCTACTAAAAGAAGCAGACCGAATGCGCCCCAAACGATACCGTTTATGTCACTGTTGACGTCTGCTATCTTTTGCAAAATTTCGTTCATTTACTGAACCTCCTATAAAATATTTTTGCAAACCGAACAAAACAAAAGCACCGCTATCTTATCGGATAGCGGTGAAAAGAGAAGACGGTATACAAAAAATATTCCGTAAAAAATAAATCTGTCCTTTTGCCTGAGAGATTATGGCTTTTACCTTTGCCCCTTCGGCACCCGCATAAAGCGGACTTCTCCAGATTGCTATCCGTCAGCAGTCTTCGTCTTGCGACACCCGAGAGTATGACCCCTTTGGAAAGGCAGCTTGCCTAATCTCCTGCTGATTTCATTTAGCTTTATTCAGTTTAACAACGAGTATAATACTACACTTTTCGACAAAAGTCAATAGGTAAAATTATAATTATGCAACTGTTTTAATTCTTTTTCAATATTTTCGAATTCTTTTTCATCGAAAAGCTCTGCATTTATAAAATTGTATATCATAGAGCGCATTCCCTGTATTGGTGAGCCGAGAAGATGACAGCCAAAATATACTGTTATTTCGTTTACGGGATCGACCGCCAAATACGCACACGCCGCGCCTCCCCAGCCGTAGTCGATATACTTTCCGTTTTCCTTGTGGCATCTTACGCCGAGTCCCCAACCGTAATCGGACTTCGTATACGTGCGCCTTTGATGCTCGGAGAGTCTGTCAGTTGTCATAAGCTTTACAGTTTCGGGCTTTAAAAGCTTTGCTGTACGAATACCCTCCAAAAACTTTACGTAATCGTCGACGGTTGAGATACAGCCCGCACCGCCCGAAGCAAATTCCGTACCGAGTTTGTAGCCTTGAATTTTTTTGTTTATGTGTTCGGTGATGTTGTTTCGGAATATATATTGCTCTGTAATGGTATCGAGCTCGTTTTCGGGGAGCATAAAGGTCGAATTTGTCATGCCGACAACGTCAAAGACGTTTTTTTTAACGTAGCTTTCGAATTTTTCTCCCGTTATGACTTCAACCAAAGCCGCTAATACGTCGTGGCAAAGACTGTAAGCCCATCTGTCGCCCGGCTCAAAAGAAAGCGGCTCTTTCGCAAGATATTTCATAACTTCGCGTGTCGGACATCTGCCGTTTGTTTCTTCGCGGCATTTTAATATTTGCGGTGAAGCGACATCGTAGTTAAAGCCTGCCGTCATTTCGAATAAATGCTTTATAAGTATCGGATTTTGTGCAGGTCTTACGCCGCCGTCTTCCGTTTTGACGGTCATATTTTCGAATTCGGGCATATACGCAGAGAGCTTGTCATCAAGAGAAAACTTACCCTTTTCCCATAACTGCAAAGCCGCAGTACAGGTGATGAATTTCGAGGCGGAATAAATGTTATATCTTTCGTCACCGCGCATCTTTATCTTGTTTTCGATATCACGGTATCCACGTATGTAACGGAGTATACACTCACCGCTTTTGTATACAGCAAGATCAAATCCCGGAACGCCTTTGTCTAAAAACGAATCACAAAATTTTTTTGTCTTTTCGAACATAATAAACCACCTTTGTATTTAGTTACATCAGTATATCACTTAACTTTTGAAATGTAAATAGATTTCTTAAAAAGCACGGTGTTATCGACTTAAAAATCTTGATGTTCCTTCCGTTTTATGATATAATAAATTCAGTACACGCAGAGAAGGGGTGCTATTATGCTTGAGAAAATTTTGATGTGGTATAACGGACTTGCAGACTCACTTTTTGGTGCAGTTATTTTGTTTACCGTTGGCTCTTTGCTTCTTATTAAAGGCGGAGACTGGTTTGTGGACAGCTCCGTTGGGATAGCCAAGCGTTTTCACGTACCCGAAATCGTCATCGGTGCCACGGTGGTGTCCGTCGGTACGACGCTTCCCGAGGTGATGGTGTCGCTGACGGCGGCTGTAAACGGCAACAGCGCCATTGCTTACGGCAACGCTATCGGCTCAATTATTTGTAACACCGCGCTTATTGCTGCACTTACTGTTGCCATTCGACCCGCCCCTGCAAGCCGTAAAGCGCTCGTCGCACCCGTATCGTTTTTCTTCATTGCGGCTGCTGTTTATTTAGTAGCGGCGTATGTCTTCGGCAGTTTTTCGAGATTCTTGGGAATAGTAATGCTTCTTATCTTCGGCGCGTATATGGTTATAACCGTTCGCGTCGGCTTCAAAGAAAATGCTGAAAAGACTTGCGGCGAAAGCACCGAGCGGGGAAAAAACCTTATTATAAAAGACATCGTACTTCTTATCGTAAGCGCGGGACTCATAGCCGTAGGTGCGGATATGCTTGAAATGTCGTCCGTCTCGCTTGCGACTATGGCGCACATACCGACGGAAGTCATAGGCGTTACGGTCATAGCGCTCTGTACGTCGCTTCCCGAGCTTGTAACGGCGATAACGGCGCTTACAAAAGGACACGGCGCACTGTCACTCGGCAACGTGATCGGCGCAAATATTTTCAATTTGGTGCTTGTGACGGGAGCTACGGCGACTATCTCTCCGTTCGTTATCCCCGAGGGCAGTAAGCTTTTTGGGTTTAACACCTCGCAAATACTCGAAATACCGCTTATGATAGGCGCAATGGCACTTTTGACGCTTCCCGCGCTTATAAAAGGTAAACTTCGCAGATGGCAGGGCATAACGCTTCTTTCAGTCTATACGGTGTTCGTCACGTTACAAGTGTTAATCGCCTTGAAGGTGATTTGATTAACAGATCTACAAAAAACAGCCACCAACAAGGTGGCTGTTTTTTAAGTTATTTACGGTGTAAATATTCCCCAAAGCGCGCAGGTATCGTCTCTTAACTTAAAGCGTGGATAATCGTTACAGTCTGCATCTGCGTCTTGCAAAGCACACAGGCGAGCGAACATTTCCTCCAAGTTGTTTTTTTGCATAGCCTCAAAAAGTTTTGTGTAGCTTTCATAGACACCAAACACTTCGGTAAGTTGTGCAAAGCCGTCACTGAAAGCGCCTACGCATATCGGATCTGTCAAATCCCACGATTTTTCTTCGGCATTATTTATACCGATATCGGAGAGCATATCCAATATCCAATAACCGCCTTGTTTGTTGCGGAGGTTACGATTGTAAATCAACATATCGTTGCAGAGCTTTTTCGCTTTTATTATTGATAATCCCGTTTGCTCATGCATTATGCGCATACGATCCAATACCTGCTTATCGAGTGCGGTCAGATTCTCGTCAAGCGACCAAAAATCTTCACCGTTTGGGAGCTTTGCCACACCCACGCAGTCACCGAGCCCGAAAAATTCGAGTTTATCTGCGCGCTTGCGAAACAGTGCAAAGCAAGCCGAGGGACTGTCGGTAGGTGCTCCTATACCTTGTTTTTGGAGGGTATCTACGTATTTATCGCGCAAGGGTGAGATCACTTCACGCAGAAGCTCCTTCGTACTGCGTGAGTCGCCTTTATCTAGAAGAGCACACAGGGAGTCTCTGACGTTTTTTGCCATCCATGCGGCATCTGATATGGGATCGACTACGTTTTTGCCGCTAAGGCACGATGCGCCATCTATCACAAAGCAATAATCCTTACCGTAACCGACGGCGTCTTCGTTAGCACGCGCGCCGAATCCGGCGTGGCAGATGCTTTGCTTTAAATTAAACAAAATACGATTCCTCCTGCAACAACGATAATACCTAAAATAAACACGATGAGATGACGGTAAATAAAACTACGCTCAAAGCGATGCGTGGTTTTGTCCTTTTTGACTTTATGGAAGCCGTGCAGTATCATACCGAAAGCGGCGAAAACGCACATAAGCGCGCCCATCAGTACGATGATAAGACCTGCCGCGTGCTTTATGGATTGCTCGGCGATAGCGCCCGTGATAGTCAAACTGCCGATTGTAAAGCTTACGATACCGGAGAAAAGGCCCAAGAATTCCATATTTTTCGCCATCGACTCTTTTTCTTGTGCTTCCATTGCCAAAGTCATCTCGTGCATTTGCTCTGCCATAGCTTCTTCTTGTTCCTTCAGCTTCTGCTGTGCGCGGAACTGTTGGTAATAGCTTGAATACTGACCGATACGTATAGAGTAATCCGTGCGGGTGTTTTTCTCTAAGGCAATCGCTTTATTGACGTTCTTGATCGCTTCGTCAAGCTCTCCGCAAAGCGCTTGTATACGTCCGTATGTGCAGTAGAATTTTGCATAGCCTTCGTCACGTGCGATAGCTTTGATTACGGACGTCTTCGCGTCCTCAAGCCAATGTTCAGGTGCCGACTGCAGTTCTTCTCGCAAACGCGGACTTGCGTTTTCAAATGCAAGTGCAACCGTCTCGGCGAACGCGTGATGACCGCCGTAGTTTTCCGAAAGGTTTATACTGTTGGTTTTCGCGTCGAAAAGCAGGTCTTTCAAAAACGCATCGTTTGCGCCTACCGCCATATCCATTCTGTAAAGTACGTCCAAATGGAAGAAATAGATGTGCTCATGCTTTTCTTCAGTCGAGCTTATTTTGCGTGTTTTTCCAAAGAAATCGCGATATTTCTTCAGCAGTTCGCCTTCTTCTTGGGGATTCTTTTGCAGACGTTCGTAGGTTATCGCTACGGCAAAGGCGGCGAAAGCGATCTTCTCTTCGTCAGAACCGTATATGAGTTGCTCATTTGGCTTTGGAAGCAGACTTACGATAGGCGGCTCGGGATCGCTGTCCTTACGTTTTTTGATAATGCGGTCAGCCCAATCGCGCGCAAAGCTTGCTATCTTTATCTCATACTGACGGGTTTGCTCGCTCGGCAACGCAAGGAATTCTTCTTTTATTTGCCTTATTGATAAGATCATTTTTCCGTCGGCGTTTTTTTCTTCCCTATAAACGTCGCGCATAAGTGCTATGAGTTCCTCGCGGTCAGCGGGAAGGCGGGCCTTAAACTCTTCTTCGGTTATTATATTCATAGTTGACACCTCTTATGTATAGGTATAATTCTTCTTACGTTAAGTATAACAGAGAGCGCATATCTTGTCAAGATTTGTCAGAGCGTATAACAGAGGCGCACTTTCTTGTGAAGTGCGCCTCTTCAAGCGATATGCTTTTTTATTATGCAAGTAAGAATATAGGGCTTCCGTCGAAGGACGCCAAATCGTAAGACAGCACGTCTTCAAGTGAAAGATTTTCAAAGGTTTCTGCGGTAGCGAAAAAAACGGTGTCATAATCATAATCCAGCCCATACGCACCGTATATACGTCTCAATTCATATTTGATGCCGTTTTCTTCCAATATTTTAATTGCCTTGTCGCGAGTGTTTTTAAGAGATGCTTTTAAAGCCTCTTCGTAAGCAATTCTGCAAGGCCATTCAAAAGCCTCAATATCGGCTTCGAGCTGTTCTTTTAAAAACTCTCCGTCAACGATATATTTTTCTATAATATCCTTACCGATATCCTCAACGGTTTCATCATAAAACGTTTTGTGCCATTTCTCTCCGTTAGGCAGACCCGTTGTATACAGCTTTTTTCCGTATTTAAGATCGTCACCGAAAAGCTGTAATATGTACATTCCTCGGTATACCCAATACTCGTCACTCGCTTCGTCTCCGTAATCCTTCAAAGTCTTTCCGTTATGTACGTATTTCTCATCTATTTCGAATAATACGGAGATTGCAATTAAGCTGTTTTTATTTGTATCATCGAGGAGCACTCCTTTCAAACTGCCTCCAACGGTCTTTCCTTTCCAATCATCGGATGACGAGTCAATTACGCCGCTATCCCCCCAAATGATAGGTAAGTCTTTTGATGTGCTCGAAGGCTCGTCGTTGTTCGTCGCCACATTCTGCTCGTCTTTGCTGTCGCTTTCCGAAACGGCGGGCGGAGTAGCCTTAAATAAACCGCTCGCGCCAAGTCCGACACCGATTAATGCAACAAGGCAAAGAGATGCCGCTGCTTTCGTTATAGCTTTCCTTTTTCTCTTTTTTTCGACCTCATATTCGTTTATACGGTCAAATACTGTACTAATAGTCTCATCATAATTCTTCATATACGAAGCCCTCCGTTTCTAATTGTGATTTAAGTGACTTGCGGGCGCGGTATACAAGGGTATCGACGTTGTGAACTTTCTTTTTCATAACGGCGGCGACTTCCTTATGGCTGAATCCTTCGAAATACACGAGCCAAAGCACCTGATGGTATTCGGGCTTTAACTTTTTTAACGCTCTATGTACCGTTATCTTTCGTTCTTCCTTTATGAAAAACGTTTCGAGATTTTCTTCATCGCTTATAAGCTCCGCACAATCGTCAAGAGAGATTTCCGCCTTCTTTGACCTGCGCCTTAAATAGTTAAGCGCAATATTTCGCCCTATCGTGTAAAGCCAAGTCTTAAATGAACCGATTCCCTTGTCTTTCGGTTTCTTTGTACCGAGTAAAACGAAGGTGTCCTCGGCTAATTTTTCCGCCGTTTGAATATTATTTACAAATCCGTTTAAATAGAAAATCAGGCCGTCACGGTAGACCTTTATGATCTCCGAAAGTCCGCTTTCATCACCTTCGTCACGGAAACGGCGGTAGCTACTTGCACCGTTATCCATAAGCCCGCTCCTTTCCGAAAGGCACTTGTTGCCTTTCTACTTATTACACAACTAAAACAAGGAAAACCTCACAGTTATTATAAACATTTATTTCTGAAACATCAAGTGCGCGGTAATGTATTTGCCTAAAGTGCAGTACAAGCCGCTCCCATATAACAGAGAGCGCATATCTTGTCAAGATATGCGCTCGTAGGGGAGGGGTTATCCCAAGTATCTGTCCGCTAGGCTTCTGAAGCCGTTTAAAATATTTTCTTCTATCGCATCTGCAAAAGCTTGTTTGTTTCGAGCCTTTACGGCGTCCAATATTTTTTCGTGCTCCTTTATGGATTGCTCCATTCGTGCCTTATTGCTGTTTTTGGTACCGAGAATATAGGCTCTGTCATAAAGCTGATTTATGACGGATAAAAGCTCGTAGTTGACGCTTTTGGAGAGAATATATTTATGCATAAAAACGTCCTCGTCCATAAACAAAAGGCTGTTTGACTCTTTATGATATTCCTTTTGCTTTTCGATCGAGCTTTCCAAAATCTTAATATCCTCGTCCGTAAGCTTATCAAGAACACGCTTTGCGTTGTAAGACTCTATAGCCGCGCGAAGCTCGTATATACCGCACGCCGTTTCCAAGGATATCGTGCTTATAAGCACACCCTGCTTCGGCAAAACCGTCAAAAGCTTTTCCATTTCAAGCTTTTGACAAGCGTTGGCTATGGGAGTGCGGCTTATGCCCAAGGTAGTGGTCATAGCATTTATGCTTATAGCCTGTCCTTGCTTTAGCTCTCCGCTTAATATCATTCGCTTTATCATATCGTAAGCCTTGTCGCTGAGGCTGTCGTATTTATCTTGCACCGTAATTTCTCCGAAAGTTATTATTTACGGTTAATTATAGCATAAATTTTTTATGTATGCAAGTAAAATTCCATCTTGACAACAATTCTGTTATTTAGTATAATACGTATGACTTGCATACAAGTTGTATTTTAATATAAAAGGATGTGATTTTTTATGGAGAAAAAATCAGCGGCAGAGATACTTCTCACGACCTGTTCCAATGCGAAATCCGACGAGAATATTTTGCTTGTAACAGACCCTTCGAGCTATGAGATTGCGAAAATTATGTGGGACGCTCTTGAAAGCTATCCGAATCGTTCTATGGTAATGATGAGCGAGAGGGTGATGCATGGGGCGCAGCCGCCAGAATGTATAGCAGCGGCTATGCGTTCTGCGGACGTTATTTTCGGATGCACGAAATTTTCTCTTTTCCATTCACAAGCAAGAAAAGATGCGGTCGCAAACGGCGCACGTTTCGTTAATATGGTGGATTATTCTACCGATATGATGAGAGAGGGCGCGCTTTTCTGCGATTTTGAAGAAACGGGAAAAATATGCGCGAAGATGGCAGATAAGCTTCGCGATAAAAATATTTGCAGGATCACGACGGCAAAGGGAACGGACTTTACCTGCTCGATAGCGGGCAGAAGTCCTTTTGCGCAGTTCGGACGCAGTCTTGATGCGGGCACCTCATCTTCACCTCCCGATATTGAATGTGCTACGTGCGCAGTTGAGGGGACGGGAAACGGCGTTGTATATATAGACGGAAGCATACCCCACCCGCTTCTCGGACTTATCACCGAAGATATCAAGCTTACGATAAAGGATAGCAAGATAGTAAATATCGAAGGCGGAAAGCAGGCACAAATATTCAAAAATCTGCTTGAAAGCTTTAATGACCCGAACGTATACTACATCGGCGAAATAGGCTTTGGATTAAATCCGATGTGTACTTTAAGCGGAAGAATGCTTGAGGACGAGGGCTGCGGCGGCACTATTCATATTGCTTGCGGCGACAATGCGGGCTTTGGCGGAACGGTAAAGAGTGCATATCATATTGATATGGTGTTCCGTGCGCCTACTGCATATATAGACGGCGAATGTGTCTTAAAAGACGGAAATTTATGTATTTAATTATATAAGGAGAGATAAAAATGAATTATCCTAACGGTTTGGCATTCAGCGAAGAAATTATGAAAGAAGTACAGGATAAGTTCCTTTACTTGAACGAAGACAAATTTGTTGGAGAGCGCCTTTTATTTGATAACGCAGGCGGCTCCTTCAGACTTAAAAAAATCGAAGAGGTTTTTGCAGAGCTTGACGCAATTCCCGACTGCCCCGAGAGAATTCACAATATGGCACGTTATCTCCAAGACGTGCAGAAAAAGGGTGAAGACGATATCCGCACGATTCTCAATGCGGGCGAATCGGGAAGCATAATCACGTCCTTGACCGCTTCACAGGTTATGTTCCAAATGGTTGGAACGATTGTGGAAAATACAAAAGGAACGAACATCGTCACCTCGGTGCTTGAGCATCCCTCCGCATTCGACGCCGCTTCATATTATGCACAAAAGACTGGTTGCGAGTTAAGAGTTGCGCAGAGCAATAAGACAACGGGCGGTGTAGATTCCGAAACTGTAGCGGCACTTATTGACGAAAACACGGTGCTTTTAAGCGTTATGTACGCATCAAACATCACGGGCGCTATCTATGATATGAAGGAGATTATCCGTCAGGCGAGAGCAAAGAAGCCCGATTTGTACATAGTTGTCGACGCTGTTCAGCATGCCCCTCACGGCGTGATAGACCTCCAAGAAACACCCGTAGACGCAATCAACTTCGCTCCCTATAAATTCTTCGGCTACAGAGGCTCGGGTATCGGATGGGTATCCGAAAGAGTTGCAAAGCTTCCTCACCATAAGCTTCCGGGAAATGCTCCTTGCGTATGGGAGCTCGGAAGCCCCGCACCCGCACAGTATGCTGCGATTACGACTATCGTTGACTACGTATGCTGGCTCGGCGGAAAATATATCGAGTCCGAAAACAGAAGAGAGCTTTTTGTTGAGGGTATGACTAGAATAAAGCTTCAGGAAAGAGCGCTTCTTTACAGAATGCTTGAGGGAACGAAGGAAAATCCCGGTCTCAGACATATTAAGAACGTAAAAGTATTCTTGGACTACGAGGACCTCACTACAAGAGATTTGATTTTAGCTATGGGCTTTGAAAATCTCGGATACACGGAAGCTGTCCGTGAATATGAAAAGAGAGGCGTTATCGTATACGACCGCCTTGCAAGCAGCATTTATTCAAAGCGCATGCTCGAATCCTTTGACATGGACGGAGCAGTAAGAGTATCACCGCTTCACTGTAACTCCCTTGAGGATATCGACAAGTTCTTGAAGGTAACAAAAGAGCTTGCCGGTTTATAAAAAGACAAAAGGCTGTATCTTCAATGATACAGCCTTTCTTGTATACCGAAAACCCCGCCATAGTGGCGGGGTTGGATAAAGGTTAACCGATGAAAAGAATCCTCCAAATATGATATAATGAGTTGACCTGCCAGTCAAAACGAAAAAACATATTTGGAGGATTCATCTATGAAAAAAGTCTC
>CALCTE010000171.1 GCA_937893885.1 uncultured Clostridia bacterium
CGCATTCTTCGAACTGACTTATCATCCACAAATAAGATATAGTCTGCACAATTAACAATATTATAATCATACATCATCTTTAGCATATCTTCTAAAGTTGGCATCTGGCCATCATGAAGTCTTGGATACATTACTTTAAGTAAAATCGAAAGATTTTCTAACGCCTGTTGAGTAACCTGTCCAAAGAAAAGGTTACTAGAATCCGGATTTTCACTCTCATACATTCCTTGTAAAACAGTAGCAATTATACTAGCAACCTTATCAGGATCTTCGTTCTGAAATAAATGCTTTTCTTTCAGATAACAAGGAGACTGTTGCCGCACTGGAGGCGAAATGGTTTTCTGAAAAAGAGCCGACTGAATTTATGTCGTATGACGATCTGACGGGCGAAAACGGAACCCTGCGCATTGGAGTATGCAGTTCTGTAAAGCCGTTTGTTTATATGAAAGACGGCAAGCTTTCGGGCTATGATATTGAAATTCTTATATCGTTTGCACGGGAGTATGGGTACAAGCTTGACTTTGAGGATACCTTATTTGCAAGCGTCCTTACAGGCGTGTCGATGGGAACATACGATATCGGAGCATCTGGCTTTTGCATCACGGAGGAACGAGCTGAAAACGTTGATTTCTCTGATGTATATCACACAGAAAATTTAGTAGCTCTCATCAAAGGAACGGATGTCGGTCTTGAGCAGTTCACGAACGCCAATCTCGGAGTTGTGACCGGTTCTCTTTACGGTGGCTATTCGCGTGAACAATTTCCCAATGCAACGATCAAAGAATTTAACAACTTTGCCGATGTTTTGATGGCTCTCAAGCAAGGCAAGGTAGACGGTGCTATGTTTGACCGTCCGAATTTCAACTCATTCAAGCGGGATGACAGCGGTTTGTCCTGCATTACGGTTCCCGCGTATTCCGTGGAAATCGGTTTTGGCTTTCAAAAGAGCGATGAGGGATATGAATTACAGGGGCAGATGAATGAGCTTCTTGCCGAACTACGAGCTGCGGGTGAGATAGAGCGTTTAATCGATAAGTGGTACGGAGAGACCGAACCGCAGGAGAAGATTCCATTAAACGAACTGAACGGCAATGGAAAAAAACTGAAAGTATCAATTGACTCAACAAGAAAACCATTTGTTTATATGTACGAGGGTGAGCCGGTTGGCTTTGAGGTTGAAGTTTTGTACCTCTTTTGCCAAAAGTACGGATACACGATTGAATTGTCCGATATATCCTTTGCTTCAAGCCTTGCGGGACTTGCGGTAGGTAAATACGATCTTGTTTGCGGTGGACTCTATATGACTCCCGAACGCAAAGAAAGCGTAAATTTCAGCGATCCTTATATGGAAGCGGAAGTCGTAATGGCAGTTTACGAGCGAAGCGGATTTGAAAACTTTTTTGCTTCGTTGAGCGAAAGTTTTCAAAAGACATTCATTCGCGAAAACCGTTGGAAATTGATTCTTGACGGTATTGTAACAACTGTACTTATCAGCTTCTTTGCAATCCTCGGCGGTACCGTGCTGGGCTTCCTTCTTTACCTTTCGGCAAGATCAAAATACAGGGTGATGTCAAAGATTACAAAGGCGATTGCCAAAGTGTATTCGAGACTGATTGCAGGAACGCCGACTCTGGTTATCTTGATGCTGCTTTTCTATGTGGTGTTCGGTCAGATTGATGTTGACGGAATTATCGTGGCGACTGTAGGCTTTGTTTTGATCTTCGGTTCCTTTGTTTACGGTCAGCTTGAACTTACCGTGGACGGTGTAGATAAGGGACAGACTGAGGCTGCGTATGCACTTGGTTATAGCCGTAACCGGACGTTCTTCCGCATTGTGCTTCCGCAGGCAATGAAGATGTTCATTCCTGCATATTCTTCCGAAATCATCGGACTGATCAAAGCTACGTCGGTTGTCGGTTATATTGCGGTGAACGACCTTACTAAAATGGGCGATATCATTCGTAGCAATACATACGAGGCTTTCTTCCCGCTGATTGCGGTTGCAGTTATTTATTTCCTAATCACCTGGGGAGCATCGGCTTTGTTGAACATTGTTCGTATCAAACTGGAACCTAAAAGAAGAAAGAGCAAAAACATTTTGAAAGGAGTCGTAAGATGATTCGTATCGAGCATTTGAGAAAAGAATATCCCAACGCCACTCCTTTAGTGGATGTGAATGTAACTATTAACAAAGGCGACGTTATTTCCATTATCGGGCCTTCCGGTACGGGAAAATCCACGCTCATCCGCTGCATCAATATGCTTGAGACTCCTACTTCGGGTGATATTTGGGTGGACGGTGTTCACATTACAGATAAGAAATGCGACATCAACAAGGTCAGACAAAAGATGGGTATGGTGTTCCAGTCATTCAACCTTTTCAACCATATGAATGTGATTGAAAATATTATGGCGGCTCCGATGGATCTGTTAAAAAGAACCAAGCAGCAGGCATATGATGAGGGAATGAAGCTTCTCCGTATGGTAGGTCTTGCGGATAAGGCGTTCAATTATCCGGATGAGCTTTCCGGTGGACAAAAACAGCGTGTGGCTATTGCGAGAACGCTGGCAATGGAGCCGGAGGTGATATTGTTTGACGAGCCTACCTCTGCGTTGGATCCGACTATGGTAGGAGAAGTGCAGGCGGTAATTCGTGAGCTTGCCCGTCAGGGACTTACGATGATGATCGTTACACACGAAATGCGCTTTGCAAGAGAGGTTGCCAATCGTGTATTTTATATGGATGAGGGCGGGATTTACGAGGACGGTTCGCCTGACGATATATTCGAGCATCCCAAGCGTGAAAGAACCGTTCGCTTTATCAAGCACATCAAGGTATTTGAACACTTCATTGACTCC
>CALCTE010000172.1 GCA_937893885.1 uncultured Clostridia bacterium
ACGTATCTATGACAAGAAAGGCTTTGACCCTGCTAAGGATCAAGAGGGTTCCTACACAGGCGGTACGTATAGTAAGACAGATGCGAAAGAAAGAAGTCAAAGAAAACCCTCTAGCCTTTGAAACTTGGTCGAAAGTTCAAGAACGATATTTCAAACACCTTCAATATGGTCAGCGTAGACGGTGACACCTCCACAAACGATATGGTAACCGTGCTTGCAAACGGTATGGCGGGCAACGAACAGATAACTAAAGACGGAGCTGACTTCGATGAGTTTATGAAGGCTCTCAACACCGTTACCGTATATCTTTGCAAATGTATTGCGGGCGACGGCGAAGGCGCGACGAAGCTTATCGAATGTAAGGTCACCGGCGCTAAAGATGAAAAAACCGCAAAAACAGTCGCAAAATCCGTGATCTGCTCATCGCTTACCAAAGCGGCGATGTTCGGTTCAGACGCAAACTGGGGCCGCGTGCTCTGTGCGATAGGCTACAGTGGTGCCGACGTAGACGTAACGAAGATAGACGTAGACTTCGTTTCCGAAAAAGGAATCATTTCCGTGTGCAAAATGGGTGCAGGAATTGAATTTTCCGAGGAAAAAGCGAAGGAGATACTTCTTTGCAAGGAGATCACCATAGCGGTAGCTCTCAATGACGGAGATTTTTCGTCTTGTGCTTGGGGTTGCGATCTCACATACGATTACGTAAAGATAAACGGCGATTACCGTACTTGATAAGGAGGATAAAATGAACATTACAAATGCCGAAAGGGCGCACATTCTCGTTAACGCTCTTCCCTACATTCAAAAGTATAACGGCAAGATAGTCGTCGTAAAATACGGCGGCAACGCCATGGTAAACGAAAACTTAAAAAACTCCGTTGCGAGAGATATTGTTTTGCTTAATCTCATAGGCGTAAAAGTTGTGCTCGTCCACGGCGGCGGTCCCGAGATAACCCAAACGCTTGCCGCAATGGGTAAAGAGACGAAATTTGTTGACGGACTTCGCGTTACGGATAAGGAGACAGTTGAAGTTGCGCAAATGGTGCTTGCGGGCAAAACAAACAAGAGCATCGTAAATCTCATAGAGTGCTGCGGCGGCAAGTCTATAGGCCTTTCGGGCATTGACGGCCATATGCTCAAAGCAAAAGTAAAGGACGAGCGCCTCGGATTTGTCGGAGAGATAACGGACGTTGATCCTTCCCCCATCATCGACGTGCTCGACAAAGGCTATATCCCCGTTTTGTCAACGATAGGCTGTGACGATGAGGGTAACGTTTACAATATTAACGCAGATACCGCAGCGGCAAAGATAGCGGGCGCGCTTGGCGCTGAAAGCCTTATTTCGCTTACGGATATCTCAGGAATACTTCGCGACAAAGACGATCCCTCAACGCTTATCCCGCACATAACCGTTGCCGAGACGGAGGCTCTCATCAAAAACGGCATAATCTCCGATGGTATGATACCCAAGGTGGAATGCTGTACGGAAGCGATAAAGTGCGGAGTTAAAAAAGTGTTCATCATCGACGGCCGAGTGCCTCACTCCATACTTATCGAAACGCTTACGGACGAAGGTATCGGAACAATGTTTGAGGAGGGCGATAAGTGAACATTTTTGAACTTGATAAAAACTACGTTGCCCCCACCTACGGAAGATTCGATTTAAACATAGTTCGCGGCAAAGGCTCACTTGCCTACGGTAGCGACGGAAAAGAATACATCGACCTCGGAAGCGGCATTGCCGTAAACAGCTTCGGCTTTTGCGACGATAAGTGGATAGAAGCCGTAACGAAACAGCTCAATACATTCCAGCACACTTCAAACCTCTACTACACGGAGCCCTGCGCGCTTCTCGCAAAAAAGCTTTGTGAGCTCACGGGACTTTCAAAAGTATTCTTCTCCAACTCCGGTGCAGAGGCAAATGAATGTGCTATAAAAGTTGCAAGAAAATATGCTTGCAAAACGCTTGGAAATGACTGCGTTATAGTAACTTTAAAAAACAGCTTCCACGGAAGAACTCTTACTACCCTCGCGGCAACGGGACAGGAAGCGTTTCACGAACATTTTACGCCTCTCACGCCCGGATTTATACACATTGAGCCTACGCGCGAGGAGCTTAACAGAGTGATAAGCGAGCATAAGGTCGCCGCCGTTATGTTTGAAGCTGTAAGAGGCGAGGGCGGAGTGCTCCCGCTTACGCAAGATTTTGCGAATGCGCTTACGGAAGCGGCAGAAAAACACGATATCCTTCTCATAGCAGACGAGGTGCAATGCGGAAACGGCAGAAGCGGCGCTTATTACGGCTATATGAAGCTTGGGCTGACTCCTGACGTAGTCACGACGGCAAAAGGCCTCGGCGGCGGTCTTCCCATAGGCGCAACGATACTTTCAAAAAAGCTCGACGACGTGTTCTCACCGGGTCTTAACGGTTCGACCTTCGGCGGCAACCCCGCAGTATGTGCGGGCGCACTTTCCGTGCTTGAGCGTATTGATAACGACTTTCTTGCCGATGTTGAGAAGAAATCTGCGTATATTTTTGAAGCATTCGATGGCGCAGACGGCGTTGAAAGCATAAGCGGAATGGGGCTTATGATAGGCATAAAAACCGTAAAGCCCGCAAAGGAAGTAGTAAAAAAAGCCATGGAAAAAGGCGTTTTGGTGCTCACGGCAAAGGATAAGGTGAGGCTCTTACCTGCACTGAATATACCAATGGATCTGCTTAAAAAAGCAGTCGAAATACTTAAATCTATTTGCAAGGAGGACTCGTAATGAACCTTATTGACCTTAAAGGAAGAGATTTTTTGAAGCTTCTAGACTACAAGCCTGATGAGATACTTTATCTTATCGACCTTGCCGCAAAGCTCAAAAAAGAGAAAAAATCAGGAATTCCTCACAAGCTCTGCGAAGGCAAAAACATCGCACTTATTTTTGAAAAGACGAGCACGCGTACGCGCTGTGCCTTTGAGGTTGCCGCATACGATCTCGGTATGGGCGTTACTTACCTTGATCCCACAGGCTCACAGATAGGTAATAAAGAGACTATTGCGGATACCGCCAGAGTCCTTGCTTCGATGTACGACGCTATCGAATACAGAGGATTTGGTCAAAGCATCGTGGAAGACCTTGCAAAATATTCAAAAGTACCCGTATACAACGGTCTTACGAACGAGTTCCACCCCACGCAGATACTTGCCGATATGCTCACCATAAAAGAGAAGTTCGGTCATCTTAAAGGCATAAACTTCACGTATATGGGCGATGCGCGCTTCAATATGGGTAATTCTCTTATGGTCGGCTGTGCTATGCTCGGGCTTAATTTCACGGCTTGCTGTCCCGAAAAGTATTTCCCCAACGCTGAACTCATAAATACTTGCAAAACGCTTGCAGAAGAAAGCGGCGCAACACTTAAGTTCACGAGCGACGTAAATGAAGGCGTGAAGGACGCAGACGTTATCTATACGGATATATGGGTATCCATGGGCGAGCCCGTAGAGGTTTGGGAGGAGCGTATTAGCGAGCTTGCTCCCTATCAGGTAAACGCCGCTCTTATGAAGAAGACGGGCAAGGACAGCACGATATTTATGCATTGCCTGCCCTCTTATCACGATCTTAACACAAAGGTCGGCAAGGAAATGGGCGAAAAGTTTGGCAGAGTTGATATGGAAGTCACAGATGAAGTATTTGAAAGCGAGGCTTCCGTGGTGTTTGACGAAGCCGAAAACAGAATGCACACCATAAAGGCAGTTATGGCGGCAACGTTATAAAACGCCAAAAAGCACGGAGAGCTCTCCGTGCTTTTTACTTTTTAAAATATCTGTCCGCCCGCAAGGAACGTTTTTGTCTTTTCGCTTTTGGGATTTGCGAACACCTCTTCGGGCGTTCCTTCTTCCTCGATAACACCGTCGGCGATAAATATAACTCTGTCGGAGACGTTACGGGCAAATTCCATTTCGTGCGTTACGATTATCATCGTATGCTCTGCGTCTTTGAGCGAACGAATAACTCTTAAAACCTCGCTCGTAAGCTCGGGGTCAAGAGCCGACGTGGGCTCGTCAAAGCAAAGTATTTCGGGAGAAAGCATCAGGGCTCTGGCTATAGCAACTCTTTGCTGTTGTCCGCCTGAAAGCTCGCAAGGGTAAGCATCTGCCTTCTCTGAAAGACCTACTCTTTGGAGAAGATTTTTAGCTCTTTCGTTTATCTCTTCTGCACTTTCCTTACTCGCTATGCCCTCTCTTTTGGCTCGAAGCAGGGGCGCGAGTGTCAGATTCCCCATAACGCTGTACTGCGGAAAAAGGTTGAACTGCTGAAAAACGAGTCCGAAGGAAAGCTGTGCTTCGGGGGTCACGACAGGCTTTTCGCCCTCCTTTGCAAGATAAACGCTTTGTCCGTTTACGATTATTTCTCCGCTGTTTGCTTTTTCAAGAAAGTTAAGGCAACGAAGCAGTGTCGTCTTACCGCCGCCCGAGGAGCCGATTATAGAGAGCACCTCACCCTTTTTAAGAGTTAGGTCTATACCCTTTAAGACCTCCGTGTCGCCGAAGCGTTTGCGTAAGTTTTTGACTTCAAGAATATTCATATCTTCCCCTCCTTACGCCTTAAAATAATCAAGCTTCTTCTCAAGCCATCTGAAAAAGAAGGTGAGTATTGCAGTAAACGCAAGATAATATACCGCCGTATAGAATAAGGGCCACACTAAACCCGCACCGTTTGTCGCAAAATCACTTGCAACGTCTATAATTTCATAATATGTAATTATTCTTGCAAGGGAAGTATCTTTAACAAGCGTTATTATTTCGTTCGACATCGGTGCTATTATGCGCTTTATGACCTGAAGCAAAACCACCTTAAAAAACGTTTCCGTTTTGCTCATTCCCAAAACCTGTCCCGCTTCATACTGACCTTTTGCTATGGATTCTATCCCACCGCGATATATTTCGGAGAAATAACAAGCGTAGTTTATGGAAAAGGTTATATAAGTTGCAGTCTGCGCATTAAACCAAATTCCGTCGAAAACAAGCCCCGGACCGTAGTACACAACTATAAGCTGGAGCATAAGAGGCGTACCTCTGATAACCCAAACAAAAAATCTGGAAATAGCGGAAATGACCTTCCATTTCGACATAGAGCCAAAGGCTATGATAAGTCCCAAGGGCAGCGAAAACAATAGGGTGATTCCGAATATTTTTAGTGTCACTCCAAATCCTGCGAGCAATTTTAAGCTTACTTCAATTAACTGATCCATTTTACACACATAAGAAGTGCTCGGGGTGGTTCTTCACCCCGAGTACCCTAAAATCCTTTGAATTTTTACTTATTTTATAAGCGCTTTTGCAAGTGTAAGGTCAACCACAGCCGCATCGGATGCGCCGGTAAGCACTTCCATAAGAGCGTCGACTTGAGCTGTAACACCCTTATAACCGTCTTTTAAGGTATCATTATTTTTTACAACATCCGCGCCTGCAGAGCCATCTTCAACCGCAATAGTCTTGCCTGCAAAATCTGCAATAGCTTTATACTTATCGGCATTTTCCTTCTTTACAACCGCAACCTGCGTATTGTACATATAAGGAACCGTGCAGTCAGCTGCCGCTTCGATATCATCGGTGATGGTCATACCGTTCCAGATGCAGTCGATGTCTTTAGATTCAAGGGCAATAAGCTTGTAATCCCATTCGATTTTTTTGAATTCTACATCAACACCGAGCTTTTCCGCAACCGCACGAGCATAATCAGCATCAAATCCTATCCACTCGCCTTTTTCGTCCTGATAGTCCATAGGCTTATAAACGGTAACGCCGACAACGAGCTTGCCCTTACCCTTGATGTAATCCCAATCGCCTGCGCCTTCGTTTGCCGCAGCTGCAGGAACGTACTCGCTCTCGCCCATAGCGCCAACCTCATATTTTGTAGACCACTCTGCGAGTTTACCTTCCTTTATGAGCTCTAAGGTGATATCTTCAACCTTACGTGTCATATCGGATCCTGTGCGGAATGCGATTCCGAAATATTCCTTCTCAAGTCCGAGATCAACGATAGCAAGGTCGCTATAGCTTTTTGCAGAGCAAGATGCAAGCATTGCTATCATCATAATAGCAACTAATGCAAGTGCAATAATTCTTTTCATTTTTATTTCCTCCTTTTATCGCTTTACTAAAGTAAAGTGCTGAATATATGTTAGCATACTTCTATAGCTTTGTCAACATATTTTTTAAAAAATTTTACAAAATTGTATTGACAAGCGCCGTAAGGTATGATAATATATTTAAGCATTCTTAAGGTGTGCGTATATGCGGGTGTGGTTCAATGGTAGAACTCCAGCCTTCCAAGCTGATAACGTGGGTTC
>CALCTE010000173.1 GCA_937893885.1 uncultured Clostridia bacterium
CTCCCTTTGGTGCAGGGATACTTTTAACAACCTGTTCAAGTACATCTTCAATATTAAGTCCCGCCTTTGCAGAAACAGCAGGTGCTTCATCGGCAGGAATACCGATGATATCCTCGATTTCACCGATGACACGCTGAGGGTCAGCCGCAGGCAAGTCTATCTTGTTTATTACGGGAACTATCTCAAGGTCGTTATCAAGAGCAAGATACGTGTTACCGAGAGTCTGTGCCTCTATACCCTGTGTTGCGTCAACGACAAGCACCGCACCCTCGCAAGCCTTCAAAGAACGCGATACCTCGTAGTTAAAGTCTACATGTCCCGGTGTGTCGATAAGATTGAACACGTACTTCCCGCCGTTTTTAGAGGTGTAGTTCATTCTTACCGCTCTTGCCTTTATGGTAATGCCTCTTTCCTTTTCAAGTTCCATATTGTCAAGAAGCTGCTCGCTCATCTCTCTTTTGGTGACCGTATCCGTTTTTTCAAGAAGGCGGTCTGCGAGTGTACTTTTACCGTGGTCAATATGAGCTATTATGCTGAAATTCCTTATGAGTTCTTTGTTTTCCAATTTATGTGTTCTTCCTTTTTTTGTTCTTTCTCGCGAAAGGCAGATTTTTTCGAATAATATATCATATTATAATACATATTACAAGTAATTGCAATAATTTTCTTTCCCAAAGTCGCAAAAACTATTGCATTTATCAAAAAATACTGTATAATTATCATGTATTATTATGTCGCTTAAAAGCGTATGGAGGTCTTTTTTGATGAACGATGTAAAAACCTTCTTTGCAGGGTTATGGAAAAAAACGTGGAAGCCTTATGTTATTTTTACGGCAGTGCTCCTTGTACTTGCAATAGCCGCACTTATATACGTCGGCGCTTTAGTCAGTGAGTATTCAGCCGCACAGCCCGAAAAAGCGGTAGCCGAGGTAATAACCGAGCTTAAACACAAGCTCATTTCGGGAACGGCTTCGGAATATATCGCTATCAAAGACAGCGCAAGCGCTTACGAGGTGAGCGATACTAAAAGCTACACCGAAGCATACGTAAAAAAGCTTGAAAACGCAGTTCTTAGCTATTCTCTCGATACGGGAGCGGGCGAAGGACTTGAGAAAGTCTATACCCTCTTTGCAAACGGTGAAAAGTTTGCTAAAGTTCGTCTTAAAGGCACAAATCAGCGCTCAAAGCTTTTCTTCTTCAGTATGGCGGATTGGAACGTAACCGAGCTTTACGCAACTCCTTTCGGCGGCGGCATCGGAGATATGAAGATATATTTGCCCGAAGGCATCAAATGCACCGTAAACGGTATAGAGCTTAAAAGCGAAGACTTCTCCGAAAATGAAAACGATATCCCCGTTTACGTTGTAAAGAATCTCGAAAAGCAACCTGAGATAGCATTTACGAGAGAAAACGGCTCGCCCGTAAGCCATACCCTCTCGGGACTTGTAGTAACTCCCGCTGTTTATAACTACAGCCTTTCTCTGCCTGCGGAAATCACCCTTACACTTGACGGTATAAAGCAGAACGGAGAAAAGGGCGAAAACGGAAACATAAATTATCTTATAGTCGGAATGACGAAGCCGAATGTTGTTTTATCCGACCTTTTCGGAAACACGCATAACTACGAGGGCGGAGATCCTCCTCTTTCAAGATTCAACGTTCAGCTCCCCGATAACTTCACACTTAAAGTCGGCGACTTCGAATTTGCAAAGGAAAGCGGAGAAAGAAGCGAAAACCCCGACGAAAAGGAGCTTGCAAAGTATACAAGCGGCATCGAACTTCACGACCTTATCTCATATAAGGTATTCACTCTCTCGAAAAACGCAAAGGTCAGCATAACCGATAACCTCGGTGAAATTTCTGAATATTTACTTTCAGAAAACAGCCTTACCATAACAGGTCAGCGCGGCGAAGACGAAATGCCCGAAGATCTCAAGAAGAAGATAGACCCCATGCTCTTTGCGGAGAGATGGAGCAGATTCTTAACAAACGACCTCGGCGCGACAAAGCAGCAAGGCTTCAATATAATAAGCGGTTACTTTACGAAGGATTCTGTTTACTACAAAGAAGCTTTGGGTTGGATCTCGAACATTGACTCCACCTTTACAAGCGCCCACCTCGATCCCACGTTCTCCGAAAAGCAGATAAGAGATTTCATCAGATATAACGAAAACTGCTTCTCGGTAAGAGTAAGTCTCGTAAAGAGCATGTACCTCACAAGAACGGGCGAAACGGTACTCGATCCGCTTGACCTTATCGTATATTTTGTAAATAATAACGGTAAGTGGATAGTAGCCGTCAAACACGATGCACAGCAAGGAGAATAATAAAATGGCAATGAAACATAAAAAGAAGATAGTGCACGTTGCAACGCAAGGTGTGGGTGTTGGTCAGACGGTCGCTACGGTTGCGGTAAACGTACTGCTTTACGTACTCACTTTTGCCGTAATATTGTTGGCACTCGTATTCGGTGCAATGAAAGTCATAGTAAGCAACCAAGCCGCAAGAACAACGTTTATTACGACCGTTTTGGAAACGGGACAGATGAAATTTCTTGCAAGTCTCGCTCTTTCCGAAGAAGAGATAGCGGAAGTCGTTAATCAAAACTCCATGAAAGATATGGAAGATGCGGAAGTTAACGAAGACCTTATTAAGCCCATATTCAATTCCGCAGGCGACGGAACGACCATCGACGCGGAATACGCCGCACAACCCGATATTGAGATACAAGAAATCGCGGGACTTACCTATAAAGCGACGATGATGATAGTTAAAAATCCCGCCACGGTAAGCGTTGCGACCATTCACCAAGGCGGCGGAAAATGGCCCGCTTTGGGAATTACGCTCAAGGAGCTTGCAGACAGAGAAGGCGCGATAGGCGCGATAAACGCAGGTCTTTACAGCTCCAACAACAACTCCGGCGGATTCCCCTTCGGTACGGTCGTATCCAACGGAGAAATCGTAAGAAACAAGCCGAATGAGTGGCCGGGACTCGTTCTCGTAGGACTCACGGAAGATAATATTTTACAGATAATCGATCTTTCGGGCAGAAGCGCCGCAGACGTCGAAAAAATGATAAGAGACCTCAAAATTCGCGACGCAGTATGCTTCCAAGAGGAAAACTCCGTTGACAACAACCACTTCGTTCAGCTTATAATAAACGGCGTTCCCCGTAACGTAACGGGTTCGGGAAGCGGACTTAACCCGAGAACCGCTATCGGTCAGAGAGCCGACGGAACGCTTCTTCTTTTAGTCACCGACGGCAGAGGAGCAAGCAGCCACGCGGGCGCGTCTGCCGCAGACCTTATCGACATAATGACTCGCTACGGTGCAGTTAATGCCGCAAACCTTGATGGTGGCAGCTCAACCTGTATGTACTACAACGGCGAATATCTGCAAAACAGCGTAACCTTCTACTACAGTCAGACATCTTGGAGACTTCCCTTCGCCTTTGTCGTAAAGCAAGGAGATAAATAATGGAACTTCGAGACATTTCTCTCATCGTACCCGCGTACGAGCCCGACGATAAACTTTTGGCGGCGCTTCCTTTGTTGGAAGAAGCGGGCTTTAGCGATATAATCGTCGTAAACGACGGAAGCTCTTCCGCCTGCGATAAAATATTCGAAAAAGCTAAAGAGTTTTCCTCTGTAACACTCCTTTCGCACGAGCTAAATCGCGGCAAGGGCGCCGCGCTCAAAACGGCGTACAAATATATCCTCGAAAGCCGCCCGTCATCGCTAGGCGCAGTATGCGTAGACAGCGACGGACAGCATCTTCCCAAAGACGTGCTTGCCTGCACAAAGGAAATGCTGACGGGAGAGCCTCATATCGTGCTCGGTTGCCGTGACTTTACCCTCCCCTTCGTACCCGAAAGAAGCCGAAAAGGAAACAACATCACGAGAAACGTATTCAAGAAATTCTTCAAGATGGACGTTTCCGACACGCAAACGGGACTTCGCGCAGTCCCCTCCGCATTTTATAATGATATGCTTGAAACCGAGGGTGACCGCTACGAGTACGAAAACAATATGCTCATCACGATGAAGGATAACAAGATACCCTACAGCGAGGTGAGCATCGAAACGGTATACATCGAGGAGAACAAGAGCTCACACTTCCGTCCCGTGAGGGATTCTCTGCGTATATACTACCATCTTTTCTCAAAAACGATAAAATATGCGCTCAGTTCGCTTTTCTGCGTTATTTTGGAAAATATCGTGCAGATGTTCTTACACGACACGTTAAATTTCCAAAATATGTTTGTAAATGAGCTTGTGGATTTTCTTCCCGCAAGACTCATATCTTCGATAGTGAATTACTTCTTGAACGCGAAGCTCGTTTTCAAAAAACAAAACAGCCACTCCGTCGTGCGTTACTACGCTCTGTGGGCAGTTCAAGCTGTAATCACATATCTTTGCACTATAGGAGCGGAAACTTTACTGGGAAGACATGAGGGCTTTGTGTATTTCTTAATAATCACCGCTATCAAGACCGCTATCTTTTTTGCTAGCTATTTCATACAAAAAAAGTGGGTCTTTGAAAAATCAAAGGAAAGGTGAGAATATATGGAATTTTCCGTACTGAATTGGATACAAGAAGTATTTAAAAGTCCGTTTATGGATAAGTTTATGACCTACGTGACGATGCTTGGAGATGCGGGTATCTTTTGGATAATCTGCGCCGTTGTCTGCCTTTGCTTTAAGAAGACCCGCAAGATGGGACTTACGATGGGTATGGCGCTTATATTCGGGCTTATAATAGGCAACGGTTTTCTGAAAAACGTATTTTTCAGAACAAGGCCCTACGACGTGGCGGGCTATGAGGCTATAAGGGATTCGCTCCTTGTTGAAAAGCTTCACGACGGTTCATTTCCCTCCGGACATACCCTTGCCTCGTTTGAAGCCGCCGTCGCGATATTTATGTACAAAAAGCCGCTTGGAACGGCGGCTTTGGTGCTAGCTGTACTTATAGCTTTTTCAAGGCTCTACCTATTCGTACATTTCCCCTCCGACGTTATAGCGGGAATCTTGCTCGGCACGCTCTTTGCAATAGCTTCCTTCCATATAATCAAGGCACTTTATAAAAAGTATAACCTCGATAATAAGCTCCTGTTGCCTTGGGAAAGAAAGAAATGATATTAACAAAACCGCACTGCGAAGCATTCGCAGTGCGGTTTTGTTGTTCTACGGCATATTTTTTACAATTTTACGAAAAGGCGCGTTACAAAATACAAGGCGGCTTCGCCCCCGATAAGCCATAAAAACAGAGGCGGCTCGAATGCAAAAAGTACAGACGCGACTATATTGAACAGCGACGCGGCGCATATTGCGTAAAGCTCATTTTTAGGTTCTTTTTTGCGAAGAAGCGAAAGTAGCGCAAAGCCGATGAAGACAAGGCAAGTAACGGCAAGTATGGGATAAAATTTTCCGCCGCCCTGAAAATGCCTCAAAACGTAAAGTGCCGCGACGCCGATTCCCGTCGCAAGTGTGTGGGAAAACGAATCTCTTGCAGAAGCGTAGACCGTGTAAAGAGCAATACAAAGTATTCCGTAGGCAAGAAGCACTCCGAATGAGTCGGTTGCCACGCCTTCCTTAACGAGAATCGCAAATAAAACCGCCGAAAAAGCGCTGAAAAACACAAGCTGTCCGATAAACGCCAAAGTAAAGGCACGAAGCGGCTCTTTTCTTATTTTACCGAATATCCAAAGCGCCGCGCCGACGACGGTAATAAGCAAGGAAGCTATCATAATAGATTTGCTTGCAATATACAGCTCAAGGTCGTCGATCTTTAACACGAACAGCAAGGCTACAAAGAGCGCACAGAAAACGGAAAACGCCGTAATCGTCCTTACCGTATATATCTCTTCCAATATCTTGTTTTGTTTTTTCATATCTTCACCTACTCAAGATTTCCGCTCAAAAGCATAAGCGCAGAAAGCACACAGCCCGAAGCGGTCTCTGTGCGAAGTATCCGCTTGCCGAGCCCACAAAGAGCTATGTCATTTTCCTTTGCAAGAAGTATCTCACCGTTTGAAAGTCCGCCTTCGGGACCTATATAAAATCCGACGTCGGAAGCGCCTTCGCAAAACGCCCTTTCGGCAAGAGTGCGAAGCGGTACTACGTCCGTTCCTTCGTAACAGATAAAGGATAGGCTATGACTTTTAAGTGCTTCTACGGTGTCCTTGAATCTCACAGGTGCTTCGACGGTCGGCACGTAGGCTCTTCCGCACTGTTTTGCGGCGGCGAGAGCTATGGCGTTATAGCGTGCAAGCTTCTTATCGTAGCCGTCCTTGACCTTTACGACGCTTCGCTCTGCTTCAACGGGCACTATCTTGTATACCCCAAGCTCCACTCCTTTTTGGGTTATCTGCTCAAGCTTATCGCCCTTGGGAAGTCCTTGGTAAAGCGTCACCTTGACCGTTGGCTCGTTTGAGCTTTCCGTGGTGGATATTATCTCAAGTTCCACCTCTCCGTCGCGAAAGTCCGTTATCTTACATTCATGCTCGCGTCTACCCATATCGCAAAGCGTGACAATATCTCCCTTTGCCATTCTTAAAACGTGGCTTAAATGATGCGCGTCGCTTCCGCGAATTATAACCTGGTTGTCACTTATACAGTCACTCGGAATAAAAAATCTCGGCATAGCTGTCTTCCTTTACTTGAACTACGTATTAATATACTCCATATTGCCAATAAATGCAAGTGGTTTTATTGACATTTCGGAAAGTTGGGGATATAATTGACGTGTAAACTTACCATATATAACTATCAAGGAAGCGATGAAAATGAAAGTTTTACTCGAAAATTTGACAAAAAAATTCCCTTCGATGAAAAAGGGCGCCAAAAGCTTCATCACCGCCGTTGCGGACGTAAGCTTTGAGATTCCCGACGGAAAGCTCGTTGCTCTTCTTGGCCCCTCGGGTTGCGGCAAAAGCACGACCTTAAACCTTATCTGCGGTCTCTTAAAGGCAAGCGACGGAAAAATATATTTCGGCGACGAGGACGTGACGCTTCTTCCTCCCGAAAAAAGAGGCGTGGGTATGGTATTCCAAAACTACGCCCTCTATCCTCATTTGACGGTCAGAGAAAACGTGCTCTTCCCCTTGCAGAATTTTAAGGGCAAGGAAAGGCTTTCAAAAGCGCAGATGAACGAGCGCGCCGAAGAAGCCGCCCGTCTTGTGCAGATCGAAGAATATATGGACAGAAAGCCATCTGCCCTCTCCGGCGGTCAGCAACAGCGCGTAGCTATAGCAAGAGCACTCGTGAAGCTCCCGAAGGTGCTGCTTCTTGACGAGCCTTTATCAAACCTCGATGCAAGACTCCGTCTTCAAACCAGAGAGGAAATAAGGCGCATACAGCGTAAGACGGGTATTACGACGGTCTTTGTAACCCACGACCAAGAGGAAGCTATGAGCATATCCGACCTTATCGTAGTAATGCGTGACGGTGCAATTATGCAGATAGGTATGCCGCAAGAGGTATATGACGATCCGAAAAATCTGTTCGTCGCAAAATTTTTAGGCACTCCTCCCATAAACGTATTTAAGGCGCGCGTAGAAGGCGAAAAGCTCTTTATCGGTGACAATGCCGTACTTGACGTTAAGGGTGCGCCTAGCGGCGAGGTTTTTGCCGCTATCCGTCCCGAAGGCTTTACTCTTGACGATAACGGCGCGTTTACTTCAAAGCTCTCGCGAGTTGAGATAATGGGAAGAGATATTTCCGTAGTCGCGGAAAACGAGTACTGTGAAGCACCTTTTGTACGTGCGATAATCTCCTCGGAAAGCCGCGTCGACACGTCGAAGGAAACCGTGCGCTTCAACTTCAAACCGGGTAAGGTATTCATTTTTGACAAAGAAACCGAAGAACGTATTTATTTCGAGGTGTAAGCAATGGAAAAAAATAACAAAAAGGCTTGGCTTTACCTCTTGCCGTCGCTTATTTTCCTTGCAGTATTTATGATATATCCTCTCATCGACGTGTTTATCTATTCTGTCGAGGAAGGTTATAACTTCACATCTCAAACAAGCTACGGCATAGGCACGTACAATTTTGAAAAGGTGCTTCACGACCCATACTTTTTGCAAGCGCTGAAAAACACGCTTATTCTCGTTTTAATAACAGTACCCGTATCTACGGGGCTTGCTCTCCTTATTTCGCTCGGACTTTCCTCCATAAAGAAGCTCCGCGAGCTTTTCCAGACCGTTTATTTTCTCCCCTACGTCACGAATACCCTTGCCGTCGGACTCGTTTTTATGATACTTTTCCAAAAAACACCCTATTCCGACGGACTCGTAAACGTGCTTATCAACTTCTTCGGCGGCGAGAGCGTGGACTTTATAACGGGACCGTATTGGGCGAAAATGCTCGTTTTGTGCATATATACGATATGGGTGGTAATGCCGTTTAAAGTGCTCATTTTGACAAGCGCCCTTGCGTCCGTAAACAAGGACTACTATAACGTCGCGAAGGTCGACGGTACGTCAAAGGGACGCATTTTCAGAAAAATAACACTGCCGATGATATCGCCTATGCTGTTTTATCTTGTTATCACGGGATTTATCGGCGCGTTCAAAGCATACAGCGACTCCGTCGCACTCTTTGGTACAGACCTTAACGCAGCGGAAATGAACACTCTCGTAGGCTATATATACGATATGCTTTACGGCGACAGTGGCGGATATCCGTCCTTTGCTTCGGCGGCGGCGGTCATACTCTTTGCTGTTGTGCTTACCATAACCTGCATAAACCTTATGATAAGCCGCAAGCACGTACACTATTAAGGAGGTGGGCTTTATGACTGATTTTGTATATAACAAAAAAGCAGATCGCGTAAAGAGTGCCTTCACAAGCGGCATCGTTTACACGCTCCTTACGCTTTGGGGACTTATAGTGCTCTTTCC
>CALCTE010000174.1 GCA_937893885.1 uncultured Clostridia bacterium
GTCCATAACGAATGTTGGCTGAACAAGATGCTCTTCAACATACTCTTCAAAGAAGAGATTAAGGATATCACCTTTCTTATGATGCTTTTCAAACTCAATATGATGCTCTTTTGCAACTGCATGAGCCTCTTCTGTTGAATTGATTTCATTAAAGTCAACGCCTGAATATTTCTTAACGGCGTCAAGCATTGTAATTCTTTCAAAAGGCTTACCCAAATCCATTTCAATACCGTTGAATGTGATTGTGGTTGTGCCAAGAACCTCCTGCGCTACAAAACGGTAAAGGTTTTCTGTTAAATCCATCATACCGTGATAGTCAGTATATGCCTGATAAAGCTCCATAAGAGTGAATTCGGGATTATGACGGGTATCTACACCCTCATTTCTGAAAACTCGACCGATTTCATAAACCTTTTCAAGTCCGCCAACGATAAGGCGCTTGAGATAAAGTTCAAGAGATATACGAAGCTTAATGTCTGTATCAAGAGCATTGAAGTGAGTTTCAAATGGTCTTGCTGCTGCACCACCTGCATTATAAACGAGCATTGGAGTTTCAACCTCCATAAAGCCCTCGCCGTCAAGATATTTACGCACTGCGCTGATAATCTTTGAACGGTTGATAAGAGTCTGCTTTGACTCTTGATTCATAATGAGGTCGATATAGCGCTGACGATAACGCATATCTGTATTTGTAAGACCGTGGAATTTTTCGGGAAGAATCTGCAAGCTCTTTGAAAGAAGAGTTACTTTCGATGCGTGAATTGAAATCTCGCCTGTTTTGGTTTTGAAAACTTCGCCCTCAATACCGATAATATCGCCGATATCAAAATCTTTAAACGCGGTGTACGCGTCCCCTAAATCATTTATAGATAGATAAGACTGAATAGTTCCCTTACCGTCTAAAATAACGGCAAAAGACGCCTTGCCCATAATTCTTCTGCCGATCATTCTTCCCGCTATTCTTACGGAGAGCTCTTTTCCGCCCTCTGTAAAATCTGCTTCGTTTTCAGCATATTCCGCAATTGCGTCGGCGCTTAAGTGCGTTACGTCGAACTTCGTTATTACGAAAGGATCTTTGCCTGCCGCTTTGAGCTCCGCAAGCTTATCTCTTCTTACTCTTGCCTGCTCACTTAAATCTTCGAGCGGATTCATTACTTCTTCTGCCATTTTAGTTTTCCTTTACTTTGAAATAGAAAGAACCTTGATCTTTCTTACGTGCCCTTCGGAATTGGTGACCATAACCTCTTCTCCCCCTTTAGCGCCCATAAGAGCTTTGCCGATGGGGGATTCGTTGGAGATTATACCGTTTAAAGGATCCGCCTCGGCAGAGCCCTTTATCGTGTAATCAACCTCTTCGTCGTATGCTTCGTCGTATATCTTAACCTTGGAGCCAACGCCGACTCTGTCGGTCTTTATCTGCGTTTCGTCGATGATCTTGACATTTTTGAGCATATTTTCGAGCTCGGCAATACGCGTTTCGTTCTTCGCCTGCTCGTCCTTTGCTTCATCGTATTCGCTGTTCTCGGAAAGGTCACCTTGCGCTCTTGCGGCTTTAAGCTTATCGCCGATCTCGTAACGCTTTACAGTTTTTAAGTATTCAAGCTCGTTTAATAAGTCCTCGTGTCCCTTTTTAGAAAGAGTTATTACCTTCTCTGCCATTTGTTTTTCCTTTCAAAATCATACTATTTCATAATATTTTAATATAAATTATTACCTTTGTCAAGGGAAAATACACCTTTGCGTTTACGGGTTTTGTCCTTCGGTAGTCGCGATAGCCCTCTCTATCGTGAATTTGCAAAGCGTATCCTTGGTGTTGAGCTTGATATCGCTTCCCGCAACGATTTGCGTATTATCTGAAAGCACGTATGAGCCGTCCGCTATATTAAGCTTGGTAACAACGGTTACTGTGTAGTTTATAATCTCTTCCGTTAGAGGCTCGCCGTCTTCCGTATATGAATCCTCAACGGGAACCGTCTCTTTGCCCGTATCTATCGCCGTTACAGTTCCGAAATAAACGTCAGTGCCCATATAGAGACTGTCGCCGACGTTTAAGCTTGCCGCATAGGGTGAGGATTTGATATCCGTTTTAAGTATGCAGCTTACAGTGACCGCGTCGGATCTCGTTTTAAACAAATCGGGGTACATTATTTTTGTCATAACTGAGCCTATTGCCGCTATAAGCAAAAGTACAAGTATCAGGTCGATAACGTTAAATTTACGTTTTGCTCCGTCCATCATTTATCCTCGCTGTTCTTTAAAGTTGCTTTTGTAAGGGTGCGGATACCCGTAAGATCTGCGTTTGCCCTGAAATTAAGAGTCTTCACTTCATAGCTTTCTCCGCGAAGCACGGCAACGTTATCAACGGAATATACCTGCGTATCATGTGGGAAAAGCGCCTCGACTTTTATCGTCGCACTGCGCGAGTTGTCGTCGGATATCACTTCCGAAACAGTACCGAGAGGACTCGTACAGCCGCTTATATAAATTTGGTCGCCCTCGGCAAGAAGTGAGATATAGTCATAGTTATCAGTCAGGGTGAAGCTTACCTCGACCGTATCGTTTACCCTCTCGTTTTCCTTCATACCAAAAGTGGTGATAAGCACGTAAAAAACCACGGCGGCAATGAGAAGGAGTATGACTATGTCGACGATATTGATTTTTACGGTTTTAGTTCCTTTTTTCATAATTGTCTCCCAATAAATCGTTATCGGCTTTTCGATAGTGCACAATAAAGCGCAGCTGCCGAAACAGCAAGCATAAGGCTTTGCGGATCAAAGAGTGACTTACCGATCACCGCGTATAAAGCAAAGGTCGCAAAGCCGCAGGTCGTAGCGGCATAGAAGCTTCGAAGATCATCATCCGAGCCAATTTTCAAGGTGTGCCTTTTTAAAAGATAGCTTGCGGAAAAAGCCGCTATGAGAAGTATTCCTCCTGCTCCGAAAATGAAGAGCAGATCGTTTCCGTTTACGTTTTGCGTGTAAGCCGTATTCGAAACAAACAGCGAAATTATCTGACCGGCAAGCTCGGAAGTTCTAAACAAAGCGTAGGCAAGCGGTATAGCACATATAAACGGGAATGCAAAGAGCAAAGATTTTCTTCTCGAAGAAACGGCAAAAATAAGCACCGATGCTATAAGGCAGACCGTAAATCCAATACTTTCGGTAACTGACGCAACCGTAAAATACACCGAAAGAAGTATAAACAAAAAGCTCTTACGGCTTGCGCTGCCATGCTGAAGAACGGAAAAAAGCACAAACCCCATACATAAAAGTCCGTACCTGTTTATCGCCGTAAGGTCGGCAAGACCCGGGGTAAGCGAGATAAAAGTTCTTCTTCCGAGCTCGACGTAACTGCATAAGCAGAAAATGATGCGCATTGCGTAAAGAAACAGGAATGAATATCCCAGCGTGCTCGAAAGCATAAACGACAGCCTTCTTGAGCGGAACATATTTCTGATACAGATAAAAAGAAGCAGTCCGCATATCAAAAGGCGAGTGCTTATATACGAGCCGTCAGGCGAAATGAGGCTTCTAACAATGCCGACTGCGCCTATCAGAAACGCGATGGCTTCGGTTACACCTAAAGTAAAGACTCTTTTTCCTCTTATGAGCTTTAGCAAATAGGAAACGAACGCGACAAGCACCAAAAAAAGCATCAGTTCCTCGGAAAGAAACGGGAGCGTCAGCAAAAGAAGCCCTATCGCAAATTCGGGGGAGCACAAACACGTCGCAAAAAAAGCTACGGCAAGCAGCGAAATCAGTATATTCTGCGGCTCTGTGACGAAGGTCAAAAGCCCAAGTGCCGTTCCCGTAAGTATCGGGTAATTTAATGATACCTTCTTTTTCTTAAGCTTGTCGCCTGAAAGGGTACCTTCGTCCGTATTTTCCTTTCCGCTGAAATGATCTAAAAAGGCGATAGACAAACCTCTTTTTCAGAGTATACTG
>CALCTE010000175.1 GCA_937893885.1 uncultured Clostridia bacterium
TGGCAAATAAGGTATCTTCAAAATCAAGCTTGTATCCGTATTCCCGTGCAAACGATATAAGAATTTCAATATCATATCCCGTAAGTCTACCGTCTTTCATATAGACAAACGGCTTTACAGAACTGCATACTCCGATGCGAAGGGTTCCGCTTTCTCCAGTCAGATCATCATACGACATAAACTCTGTCGGCTCTTTTTCGGAAAACCATTTTGCCTCAAGCACTGCAACCGTCTCTTTGTTATCTGAAAGGAAAGCATTTAATTCAGCTCGAAGATCCTGGTTGGCACCCTTTCCGAAGATCATTCCATATGTACTCGTAGCCATCGGTTCTTCAACGATGGAATAATTTTTTCCTTCCCAGCGCATCGCATAATAAAGCGATTCATCGGTAGGAAAAGCATCGATCTTACCGTTATCAAGAGCCATCAATGCATCTGATGCGGAGTTAAATTCTATTTTTTCTGCTTTGGGGATCAACTCATCAGCAAGCACACTGAAAACCGTACCCGTTACAACTCCGATTTTTGCATCGTTCAACTCATCAAGCGTTGTATAAGTTTTATCGTCATTTCCTGTTCCGCATCCAACAAAACAACTCATCACAGTTAGAATTGTAAATACGAGACATATAATCTTTTTCGCTCTCATATTGAAGCATTATCCTCGCTTTCCGCCTATACCTTTCATCTGAGTTGTTCGACTAAAGGAAAAGGTATAAAATTCTTACAAAATTTGAATATCAATTATCCAATCGCTGTCTTTCAACGAGCTCGGCAAATTTTCCGTTCTTCGCAATCAGCTCGTCATAGGTACCGTCCTCAACGATCTGTCCCTTTTCGAGATAGATGATACGGTCACACTGTCTGATGGTAGAGAGGCGGTGTGCGATCACGATACGGGTACATTTCAACTTGTCGAGAGAATCGGAAACGATCTTCTGCGTAAGATTATCAAGGGCACTCGTTGCCTCGTCAAACATCAAAATCTTTGGCTTCGGCGCAATAGCACGAGCAATCATCAAGCGCTGACGCTGACCACCCGAAACACCGCCCGAGCCCTCGGAGATAATGGTGTGCATTCCCATCGGCATTCTTCGGATATCCTCGGCAATTCCCGCCATCTCAGCCGCCTCCCAAGCTTCATCCATAGAGAGCTGCGGCGCGGATATGGTAATGTTTGAGAAAATATCGCCTTGGAAAAGCTTACCGTTCTGCATCACAACACCGATCTTGCGGCGCAAGGATTTGAGGTCGATACCGCTGAGATCCTTTCCGTCATAGTACACTGCGCCCTTTTGAGGTTTTTCAAACCCGAGCATAATCCGCATCAGTGTGGATTTGCCGCATCCCGTAGCGCCAACGATAGCCACATACTGACCGGGACGGATCTTGAGCGAGAGATTATCTACCACGAGGGGCATATTCTCATTGTAACGGAAGGAGACATTGTTCAGCTCAATACCGCCGGAAAGACGGTCGATCACCAGCTTGCCCTCTGAAACCTCTGGAACTGCATCCATAATCGGCTTTGCCATTTCCAAAATAGGCTTAAACTGAGCAATGGTGGTGGCAATACCGGCAAGGGACATAAACGCGCCGCTGACCATACCGTATGCGGTATTAAAAGCGTAGTAATCGGCCACCGAAACGCCGCTTTGAACCGACATAAAGTACATTACGAGAGCACCTGTAAGGGATATGATCGAAGAGAACGCGCCATTCGCACGCAGGAACATTGGCGGATTATACGTTAGCTCCACCTGCTTTGCATAGAGCTTCGACCATCTTGCATAGGCTCTTTTTTCCGCACCCGAAAGCTTTATCTTCTGTACGCCCGTAATCAGAGCGTAGCTCATACCGCTTTCCTCGGCAGCAATTTCCATCTGTTTTTTTGAATACTTCATCTGATAGAACGTCGTAATCAGAGAAAACAAGATGGTAGTAAAAATAATCAACAGCGAAGGCACAACAAGTGCGGGAGCATACTCAAAAATCTGCGATACATATATCAGCGAGAAGATGGAAGTAAGTCCCGTATTGAGTACTGTGGAAATGAGCATCGAGCAGAGAGACTGAATATACTGCGCTCTGCTGGAAAGCTCACCTGCGCTATATTGCTTAAAGAAGTCTGCGGGGAGTGACAGCACACGCATCATCGTTGCCGCCTGTACCGACAGATCCATCTTCGTGTTGATTCTCGTCATAATCAGTGTCTTTACTGCACGGATGAGCAGCGAGGATATCGTTACGCACACCATAAAGATAGTTATGCCGAAGAGCAGCCGCATACTTTCGCTTTCAACGATCGTACCCATTAAGAGATTGTTAAGCTTCGGGGAGAGTAAACCAATGAGTGATACCGCAAGAGTTGCGAGTATAACCAACACAAAGTCTGCCGTGGAAAGTGTGTTCAAAATATAACGCATCAGCGTTCTTACTGTCAGTTTGGTAAGAGGAAACGGCTTATAGAAGCAAATTCCTTCATCTTCAAAGAGAGCTTCCGTCTTTTTCGACAGCTTCACCCACTTACCCGTGGGCGCATCAAAGTAAACGTATCCGGAGAGTCCTTTGGGAATAAACGCAACGATACTTCCATCATCCTTCCGCGTACCAAGTACGGCTCCGATACTGTCCTTATACCAACCCTTTTCAAGATTGATGTTTCGACGCATAATGCCGTGCGGACGGAGCAAATATTCCAATCTGTCGTTCAATCCCTTGACAGAATCGGGAACCTCGCGTTGTTTTACCTTATAGAATTTCAGTATCTCTTCAATTGCGCCTTGAGCCTTGGCTTCGTCGCTCGTGAACGCGGACGACATTTTTGAGCCGAGAACCGCATCAGCCATTCCGACAAAGGCTTCCTCGAACACCGAGTCGTCGTTTTTCTTTCTGAGTCTTATTTGTTCATCAAACCATCCCATATGCCGCCCTCCTATCTGCTTTGGAAATTCGGGCAACGCACGAATTTCGGCACGAACCACTCAAATTTGAAATCATAGATAACTTCATTGTTCGTGCTACCTCCTTAATCGCTCGAAACAAGCTTCGTGTAGAAGCCGCCGAGAGCGTAAAGTTCATCGTGTGTACCACGCTCTACAACGTTGCCGTGATCCATTACGATGATCTCGTCACAATCACGAATAGTAGAGAGTCGGTGAGCAACCACGATACAGGTAATTCCTCTGTCCTTGATAGATTTGACGACCTCATACTCAGTCTTGGCGTCAAGTGCCGAGGTTGCCTCGTCAAGAATAATGATCGTGGGATCCTGAGCCAACACTCGGGCAATTTCCATTCTCTGACGCTGACCGCCCGAGAAATCTTTACCACCCTCGGTGATCCTGTAATTATAACCGCCGTCACGCTGCATAATGTCCTCGTGGAGCTGTGCGTCACGGGCTGCCATAATCATTTCAAAGTCCTCAATGGAGGAGTCCCACATCTTGATATTGTTGGCAATAGTATCTTCAAACAAAATAATATCCTGGTCAACGACTGCAAGAGAACCCGTAAACACGCTTCTGTCAATTTGGGTTATAGGCTTCCCGTCAAACAAAATCTCTCCGCTCCAGGGCTGATAAAGTCCCGAAATGAGCTTTGAAATGGTTGACTTTCCGCACCCCGACGTGCCGACAAAAGCAACACGGCTACCCGGCTTCAAGGTGAGGTTGAAATCGCGGATCAGAGGCTCTGCAAGACGGGAGTAGCCAAAGGTTACGTTACGAAGCTCCACGTTGCCCGAGAGCTTGTCATACTCTGCATTCTCGTCAAGCTCCGTATCGTTCAAGCAGGTCACGTCGGTAGGATACTGCATAACGTCCTCAATGCGTTCCATTTCCGCTCTCATTTCCTGCAAGGTCTGACCTGCCGAAATCAGTGTTTGAGCGGGTGAGAGGAAGGAACCGAGGAAGCCTTGGAACGCCATTACCATCCCGATTGTA
>CALCTE010000176.1 GCA_937893885.1 uncultured Clostridia bacterium
CGTAAATAGCGAAGACTACAGCGAAAGAGTTTATGAATATTCTTAATTCTTAAAAGGAGTAAAAAACAATGAGAAGAGTAAAAATTATCACCGATTCCTGCGCTGATCTGAACGTCGAGCAGCTGAACAAATATGGCATTGCATTTGCCAAAATGTCTACCTCCTGCGACGGTGTGGAAAGCGTTGCAACGCTTACGTGGACGGAGGATGAGGTTCATGAGCATTACAATAAAATGAGAGACGGCAAGCGTATTATCACGGCACAGGTCTCGGTCGAAGAATTTCAGCGTATCTTTGAAGAGTACTTAAAGCAAGATATGGATATCGTTTACATAGGCTGTTCTTCAAAGCAGTCGGGTTCTGTCAATACCGGCTTTGTCACCGCAAAGAAGCTGATGGAAAAGTATGAAGGAAGCACGATCATTTGTATCGACTCGCTCAACGCAAGTATGGGTGAAGGAATGCTCGCCATTGAAGCGGCAAAGCTGGCAAACGACGGTGCATCCGCTACGGAAATTGAAGCGCATATTCTCTCTATTCGTAAAAAGGTTAATCAGTACGTTACCGTTCACTCTCTTGATGCACTCAAGCGTGCGGGCAGAGTCAAGGGCTCGGCGGCGTTCTTTGGCAATCTGATGGGAGTTAAGCCGATCATTATTGCAGACGCAAACGGCGATCAGGCAGCGTATAAAAAGGTCAAGGGCAGACAAAAGTCCTTTGAGGAGATCGTGGCCATGTTGAAGGCTTCCATCATAGAACCCGAAAAGCAAACCATCTATATGACTCACGCCGATTGCGCGAAGGAAGAAATTGACGGGCTTGTTGCTTTGATCAAGCAAGAGATCCCATGCATTGATGTAGAGGTTGGTTATATCGGCCCGATCATCGGCGCATCCATCGGTCCCGATGCAGTCGGTATTTGGGGATTTGGACAAGAGGTAACTTACAAAATAGGAGATTGATATGAGAACTTTGGACGGAATTCTTTTCGCCCGTATGATAAACTCGGGCGCGGCGAACTTAAAGGCGCACGCAAAAGAGATCAATGACTTAAACGTATTTCCCATCCCCGACGGTGACACGGGAGATAATATGCTGATGACCATGATGGGCGGCGTTCATCACGATACGAATAGTTGCGAATCCTTGTGCGAAATGGCAGACCGCATATCAAGCGGAATGCTTCTTTCGGCACGAGGAAATTCGGGAGTTATCCTGTCGCAGTTTTTTGAGGGCATCAAAAACGGCTTTACGGGGCTTCAAACGGCTGATACAAAAGAGATCGGTGAAGCCTTCCGTCAAGGCGTGAAGCAGGCGTATAGCTCGGTTATGACACCTACCGAGGGAACGATATTGACCGTAGTGCGTGAGTCAACCGAGTATGCCTGTGAACAGAATACCGAAACCCCCGAGGAATTTCTCAACGCTTTCATTGATGAAGCAAAACGCTGCTGTGATGTAATCAAAACCGAGATACAGCAATTGGTTGATGGCGAAGCTGATTTTTCTTTTGCAGTATCGCTTAATGATAACGGACAAGACCTTGTCCTTTCTGTTTCATATCTAGTTGAGAATTTTAAAATGCAACCATTACAGGCACTTA
>CALCTE010000177.1 GCA_937893885.1 uncultured Clostridia bacterium
TCAGTGCAAAGTCCTCGTCTGTCCAATCCGGACAGTATTCGGCAAAAATGTGTTTAACTTTCTCAGTATCGGACTCTCGTATCAACTTCAAAGACATAGAGTGCTTATATACTGAAGTATATAGATCCTTTGCTACCTCGTTTTCCTCACAGATTGCCATCATGGAGGTCAACTCCAAAAGGTAAGCCAGGAGCGATGTCCTTCCTTCATCAATCTCTGCTTCCATTACAATCAAGTGATAATCACAAAGCCGCGTAGTCAATTCTACCAAAAGATGTTCTTTTGTCGGGAAGTGATATCCGAGATTACCATAACTGATATCAAGTTCATCAGCTATTTTTTTCGTGGATGCTTCGGTATATCCCTGTGTCAGAAATACCTTAGAGGCAAGCTTGATGATCTCTAATTTCGTTTGAAATCTATCTCTACGAGCCATTCAAAATTCTCCTTTTACTTAATTTGGTACATACCTTTTTAGTTATATACCTAATTATACTCGGGAGTTCGAATTTTGTCAATAGGTACATACCTAATTTTTGATTTCTGTGCAAAAAACGCAGTAGAGTTTTTCACTCTACTGCGGGCAATTAATATACTATTTTCTGTGTGAACTTATCGGGTTGACCAATGCGCACACTCCCATAAAGGAAAGTATGATATTATAATAATTCCTTCATCTTTCTTGCAAGGTACAAGGGCATATTCGTAATATAGCCATCCTTACGATATCCACGCTTAGAAAAGCGCACAGCATATTTCGGTTGATGCTCGGAAATATATTTCTTAAACGTAGGAGCCGATTTATCCTCTCCCCCTTTTGCTTCGATAGGAATGATCTCGGTTCCGTGCTGCACAACGAAGTCAATCTCACCGCTTCGTTCCGAATAGTAGTGCGGAGCAACATCGTATTGTCCGCAAAGCTGCTGAAGTACAAAGTTTTCTGTCAACGGTCCCTTGAACTGATAGTCGGTTTTAAGGAGAATGGCACTGTTATCAATACCTGCCATATGCTTAAGTAAACCAGTATCAAACACAAACAGCTTAAATTGATCTAACTTTTCAAAAGCTGACAGAGGATGTTCAAGCTTAGAGACATTATAAACACGATTCAGCATACCGGCAGACACGAGCCATTCAATTGCCTCTTCAAAATCACGTGCTCTGCCGCCTTCTCGAACCGCACCGTACATAAACTTCTCATTAGACTTGGCCAGCTGTGTAACGATGCTTCGGAACACCATCAAAATTCTTCCGCTGTTCACCTTGCCATTATGCTTTGAAAAGTCGTTTTCGTATATCTGTATCAGTTCGTTTTGAATCTGCGCAACTTTGGTGGGGTCCTTATATTTAATCCAAGATGACACGCATTCCGGCATACCGCCGATAATCAGGTAGTTGTTATACGCTTCCATTAGACGGTTATGGAAGATGTCTTCAATTTGCTGCTCCTTTGCAATGCTCTGATAGTAGGCGTATAACGGCTCATCCGTTGCATCCAGAAATTCATCAAAGGTCAGCGGAGAAATATCAAGAAGATTAACCATACCAACAGGATAAGACTTAGGCTGAGCAAGCAAAGTACCAAGCAAGCTTCCTGCGGCGATTACGTGATATTCATTTGCCTTTTCCTTGAAATATTTCAGTGCATTCAATGCAGAAGGGCATTCTTGAACCTCATCAAAAATTATAAGCGTTTCACCGGGAAGGATCTTCTCCCCCGCTATCATCGAAAGCAGTTCAATAATACGCTTTGGATTCTTATTTGCCTCAAATATTGATTTCAGTTCATCCTCTTCGTCGAAGTTAAAATAAACGTAGCTATCATAATTCGTTCTGCCAAACTCCTTCATAAGCCAGGTCTTACCAACCTGACGTGCGCCTCTTAAAACCATAGGCTTGCGCTCTTCGTCGTTTTTCCATCTAATAAGTTCATTTATCGCATTACGTCTCATAGAACATCACCTCACAAATTCATTGCAATGATAGTATAACACATTTTTTCAAGTTTTACAAGGTTGATTTAACACATTTTTTCAATTCAAAAGAATGCATTTCGACACGTTTTTTTAAATTGCAAAAAAGACGCCGCGATTTTGCGACGTCTTTTCGTTTAATATTCATTTATCGTTTGTCAGATCGCCGTTACCGCTGACAGGTATCGCTTCGCCGAGGTATTTTGGTTCAGGCTTGAATATACACATAGCCCAGTCCTTGCACCTTGCCAGGATCTCACGGCATTCTCGCATCGTCTGACCGGCATAGTTATGAAAATCCGAGGAAACGCCATATGCTTCGATGCCAAGCTGTTCGGCGATGTATAAGGCACGATACAGGTGATATTCCTGCGTTACGATGACTACCTTATCCGACTCAAATATCTCCTTTGCACGGTACATCGTTTCATATGTAGAGAAACCTGCATGATCCATAAAGACGTTTTCAGATGGGACTCCATTTTCAACGGCATAGTTTTTCATAGCTCCCACTCCGTCGTAATCCTCGCGTCCGTGATCGCCGCTCATCAAAAGTTTAGGCGCAACTTCGGCCTCATAAAGCTCAAGTGCCCTCCACATTCTGTCTTTGAGCATACCGCTCAGACTACCGTCATCCTTCACCTGACATCCCAAAACAATAACACAGTCTATGTCCTCAAGCTTTGTTGCATCCTCAACCGAAATAATACGGTCCTTTCCGGCGGATTTAACAACACCGTTTATAATTAGCATTACGGCGGTTCCCACAACGGCAAGGCAGATCAATATAATCAACGATCGTTTTAAAGCTTTCTTCTTTTTCATTAGACTCTTCATTTGGATCGTATTCTTCATCTAAATCGATATAATATCCAAATCCACCTTCTTTATCTAATAATTCTATTACTTTATCTAAATCATCTTTTCTAACAATAAGATTTAATGCGTATGCTGTTCCTGTATGTTTTAAACTGCTACTTAAATTACTCATTTCTTCAATTTCAATTGAAAATTTAATTTGATACTCCATCATTATTCTTTGAACAGCATCTTTTTCATAATCTATTATTTCTTGGTCTTTAGCTAAATTTGAAGTTGAATGTAATCTTATTTTTTGATATTCACTATATGACATATTTTTTAATTCTTATCTTGCTAAAATAGATAAGCCTTTCTTTATTAATTCTTCTACTGATACATCTGTATTTGCAATTTTTTCAAATGCTTTTTCAATTTCTTTTTTGTTATATCCTAAAATTTGAAGTGCTTGCATTGCTTCTTCAACATTTTCATTATTATTAATAATTTTTATTTCAGTTTGCTCTTCTTGTTTTGTAAGCTCTTGTTCTGATTTTAATTTATCTTGAAGTTCTAAAATAATTCTTTGTGCAGTTTTTGGTCCGATACCAGGAATCTTTTTAAGAAGTGCAACATTATTTGAAATAATAGCCATTGCAAATCCTGCTGGTGTTATATTAGATAGCATAGAGATTGCTGATTTTGCACCAATTCCACTTACTGAAAGTAATAGTTCAAACATCATTAATTCTTCATGTGTTAAGAATCCATATAAACTTATATTATCTTCTCTTACATAGTAATGTGTATGAACTTTAACTTTTGTTCCAAGTTCTC
>CALCTE010000178.1 GCA_937893885.1 uncultured Clostridia bacterium
CCGCCCCGGGACTCAGGATCATAGGTAGCCAGAATCTCGGTGACGTTGCCGTTCTCGTCGGTGACACAGCCGGTGCACTGGATCAGATAAGCACCCTTCAGGCGGCACTCGGGTCCGTTGGGATACAGGCGCTTGTACTTGGGCACAGGAGCGGGCAGGAAGTCATCAGCTTCGATCCACAGGTTCCGGGAGAAGGTGACCTCACGGGTGCCGTCCTCGGGACGGTTGGGGTTGTTTTCAACCACCATGGTTTCGGACTGACCCTCGGGATAGTTGGTGATGGTCAGCTTCACAGGCTTCAGAACAGCCATGACACGCTGTGCGGTTTCGTTCAGATCCTCCCGCAGGCAGAACTCCAGGAATGCGTAGGGGATGGTGTTGGGGCTCTTGGCAACGCCCACACGCTCGCAGAAATTGCGGATGGAGGCGGGAGTGAAGCCGCGGCGGCGCAGACCGCAGAGGGTGGGCATACGGGGATCGTCCCAACCGCTGACACGGCTCTCCTCCACCAGCTGGCGGAGCTTACGCTTGCTCATAACGGTGTGGTCAATGCCAAGGCGGGCAAACTCGATCTGGCGGGGCTTGGCGGGCAGCATGTGCGCGCTCTTTTCCACCACCCAGTCGTACAGGGGACGGTGAATCTCATATTCCAGCGAGCACAGGGAGTGGCTGATGCCCTCCAGCGCGTCGCCGATGGGATGGGCGAAGTCGTACATCGGATAGATGCACCACTTATCGCCCGTGTTGTGATGCGTGGAGTGTGCTATTCTGTAGATAACGGGGTCTCTCATATTTATATTCGGGCTTGCCATATCTATCTTTGCGCGAAGCACCTTCTCGCCGTCGGCAAATTCGCCGTTTTTCATGCGCTCGAAAAGCTCAAGATTTTCTTCGACGCTTCTGTTTCTTGCGGGGCTTTCCTTGCCGGGCTCGGTAAGCGTGCCACGGTTTTCCTTTATCTCATCAGCGCTCATATCGCATACGAAGGCAAGACCCTTCTTGATAAGGGTGAGCGCGCATTCGTACATAAAATCAAAATAGTCCGAGGCATAAAGGCACTTATCCCACTTAAAGCCGAGCCACTGGATATCGTTTTTGATTGACTCGACGTACTCAACGTCCTCTTTCAAGGGGTTTGTGTCGTCAAAGCGCAGATTGCATCTGCCGCCGTATTTCTTTGCTGTGCCGAAATTGAGGCATATTGACTTGACATGTCCTATATGCAAATATCCGTTGGGCTCAGGCGGAAAACGGGTGTGGATCTTGAGACCCGGATTGAGCTCAAGGTCTTCGTCGATTATATCGTGGATAAAATTGCCCGCCATTACTTTTTCTTCCATAATTCCCACCTGTATAAAAATTATATATTATCTGTTATTTTACCACGCTTTCGGGCTTTTGTAAATACTCGGCTTGATTTTTTTATTTTTTTTGCCCTAAAATGCAGTATTGACAAATCTCCTGCGGTAAGTTATAATATAGTAACCTAAAAGGAGGTAATTATTATGAAATTTACAAAGATTTTGGCTTTGATGCTCGCCGCTGTTATGTGCGTATGCGTTTTCGCGGCTTGTGCAAAGAAAGACGGAAATGACGACAAAAACGGAGACAATGCAGGCGATTCCTTCGTATCCATCGAGATCGTTGACAACGAGGGCAATGAAATCTACAAAAACGAAAAGCTCGACGTTGACCTTTCCATCGACGGCACGGATGGTAAACTGTTCGTTACCAACATATTGGATCTTTGCTGCTACTTCGACGAAACTCTTGATTATGATTACGATGAAGCTGAAGAACTTTTGACCATCAACGGTCTTGAATCCATCGAAGGTTATAAGACGGAACAGGTTCTCGACGAAGAGGCTATGGCTGCAGCTAAAGCCGAAGCAGAAAAGAACAAGCCCGATGGCGACGATACACCCGTTGAGGTAGAGCCCATCTACAAGGAAGTTAATTTCTACTACTTCTGGACGATGACGATAAATGAAAAAGAAGTCGGCATCGGCGACGAGATAAAGCTCGGCGACGAGGTAGTTCTCTCCTTCACTAAACTCTCCGAAGAAGAGCTTCTCGAAGAATAATATTTAATCAACGAATGACAATACCCAAGTGTTCGCGCGAACACTTGGGTATTTTTCTTTTTAAATTTCTCCCGATTTTTTAAGCTTATAAAGCTCCTCGGTCGCCAGTCTTGCCTTTGCGACGGACGCGCCGTTTTTAACAAAAAGGCAATACTGTATACGTCCCGTACCGATGCAGATAACATCTCCCGTCTCATACCAATAAAAATCGGAGTTCAAGCTGTAGGACGCTGTGGCTGCTTGAGTATATTCAAAGTCGCTTCCTTTCAGCTTAAAACCGCTCTTATCGTGATATAAAACGCCTTCTCCGAGATAGTATAGGCTTTTTGTGTCTGCGAGGACTCTTATATCAACGGGTATTTCCGCTTTGTAGTTTCCGTCAAGGAGCTCTTTTTTTACGCATTCCCTCTCCCACTTATACCAATCGGGGACGTGCGAAAATTCCGTATCTCCGGTAAGCGCCTTCATAAATCCTTGCTCGGTGAGCTCGTATTCCTTACCGCAAGCGCGGCATATAAGCTTCGTACCGACACCCTTGGTGCACTCGTCGGTGTTACAGTTTGGGCAACGGTATAAAACTCTGTGAAGTCCCGTAGCTCTCTCGGGCTCGTTTATGATAACGCCGTTTTCCTGCTGTGAGCGGAAGCCGTCAAAAGAAAACTGCTCTTTTACGGTATCAAGAAGCTCGTCGGCGCTCTTTTCTTCAATATCCTCTGC
>CALCTE010000179.1 GCA_937893885.1 uncultured Clostridia bacterium
ACAGCTTTTGAAGGATTCCATCACCTCAAGGAAGATTACATATAACTACCATGACAGCGAGGTGGGTATGATAGAGTCGCTCTTTGCAAGAGGTGACAGACGCCTTAATAAGACTTTGTTAAGGGCGTTTGAGCTCGGTGCAAAATTTGATGCTTGGGACGAAAGCTTCAGCCTTGATATATGGAAGAAAGCTTTTGAGGATACGGGAATTGACTATAGCTTCTATACGTCCCGAAAGAGAGATTTCGACGAGGTGCTACCATGGTCGCATATAAACTGCGGCGTAACCGACGAATTCTTCAAGCGAGAAGCAGTAAGAGCTTACGATGGGCTTACCACCCCAAACTGCAGTGAAAAGTGCAGTGCTTGCGGAGCAAATAAGGTGACGGAGGGTGACTGTATATGCAGAAGATAAGAATAATTTTCGAAAAAACCGGTACAGCCAAATTTATTTCTCACCTTGACCTTGTAAGAGTTGTCACGAGAGCCATAAGAAGAGCAGAGATACCGATAGTATATTCCCAAGGCTTTAATCCCGTGCCGCGTTTAAGTTTTGCGCTTCCTCTGTCACTCGGCCAAGAGAGCCTTCGCGAGATGATGAATTTCAAGGTGGAGCCCGATATGAGCCCGAATGAAGTGATGCAAAGGCTTTCACGCCAGCTTCCCGACGGACTCATACTCAAAGAGGCATACGTTCCCGAGGATATCAAGGGTAGCGAGCTTCAGTACGCAAGATACACTATAAGCGTAGAAGACGGCTTTGATGTAGAAGCGGCAAAGGAGTGCTTTGCAAGGGACGAGATAATTCTTATCAAGAAGATCTGCTGCAATTGTGAAGCTCTCATCTGCCAGGGTGCCGATTCTTTCCGTATGTACCAAAGAATCTTTTGGTGCAAATCTCTTTGCAGGTGTCTGCATCAACGTGGCCCGGAACCCCCGCTGGGGTCGCACGCAGGAGAGCTACGGCGAAGATCCGTTCCTGCTGGGCGAGATGGGCAAGGCTTT
>CALCTE010000180.1 GCA_937893885.1 uncultured Clostridia bacterium
CGCGTTCCGGTAAATCCCGCTGTTTTGGAGAGTGAGCAAATTTCGATAGCGCACTTATCGGCACCGTCCAGCTCATAGATGCTGTGCGGAATATTCTCTTCCTCAATAAAGATCTCATATGCCGCATCAAACAGGATAACAGCACCGATCTCACCCGCAAAATCCACCCAAGCCTGAAGTTGATTACGATTAAACACAGCACCGGTAGGATTATTCGGTGAACATATATAGAGGATGTCCGCTTCTGCTTCTTCGCTCGGTTCGGGCAAAAAGCCGTTTTCTTCGCCGGATGCCAAGTGAATAATCTTTCTTCCCGCAAGGATATTGGTATCCACATATTCGGGATATGCCGGTTCGATTACCATAACGGTATTATCCTGATCGAACAGTTCCAAAATATCGCCTAAATCATCGCAGGCACCGCTTGAAACGAATATCTCTTTTTCGGTAATGTTCGCACCCATTTTCTTATAATAGCCCTCAATGGCACGGCGCAGAGAAGCATCACCAATTTCGGGCATATACCCGTGAAATGTGGCGGCGTTTGCCTGATCGTCAACAGCTTTGTGAAGTGCTTTTATGACTGCATCGCAAAGTGGGAGGGATACATCGCCAACGCCCATTCTTAAAACCTGTTTGTCGGGGTTTGCCTCCAGATATTCATTCGTCTTTCGATAAATCGTATTGAATAAATAGGTGTCTTTCAGTTCCTTATATCTTGTATTTGGTTTTAACATATCTCTGTTTCTCCTTCATATACGGTCTCTGCCGGACCAGTCATTTGAACGGTGTTATCGGGTGCAATTTGAATTTTGAGCGTTCCTCCGTCAAGCAAGACAGAAACCGTCTCATCATAATGGCAAAACTTTGCGGCAATCGCAGCCATAACGGATGCACAGGCACCGGTTCCACACGCCATCGTAACACCGCTGCCACGTTCCCATACCCGCATACGCAGTTTATCTGCTCCCAGCACTTCCACAAACTCCACATTCACACCGTCAGGAAAGGCTTCGTGATGCTCGATTATCGGTCCAAGTTTGGTAAGCGGTGCTTTTTCAATATCATCTACAAAAATAACTGCATGGGGATTGCCAACAGACACGGGAATAAGCGATACCGTTTCACCATCGACCGTGAGGTTAATCGGCTTTTCTGCTTTTGCTTGTCCCATATCTACTGCAACAGTTTTAACTTTGCCGCCTGCAACCTGCAGTGTCAGATATTTAACACCGGATAATGTTTCAATGCTGATAAACTTTTTATCTGTATAGCCCTTGTCATAAACGAATTTTCCGACACAGCGGATGCCGTTTCCGCACATTTTGGCTTCACTTCCATCTGCATTGAAGATCCGCATCTTAAAATCGGCAATATCCGATCTTGAAATATAGATCATCCCATCCGAGCCTGCACCGAAATGCCGCTCGGATAGTTTCCCGGAAAGCTCTGCAATATTCTCGGGCACATCTCCGTAAACATACAGATAGTCATTGCCGAGCCCGTGCATTTTTGTAAATTTCATTAGGTTCACCTCATTTTGCATCAATCGTAGAGATCCCGAGCGTAACCTCCTCCAACACGTCAAGAAGCATTCTCACCGTATCAAGTGAGGTCAACATCGTAATATTATTCTGTGCCGCACATTGACGGATAGCGATACCGTCGCCAAAGTGTTTTCCCGAAAGAATGGCACGGGTGTTGATAACATAACTGACATAGCCGGCACGGATGGAATCCAGAACTTCTTCGCTGCCTTCGCTGGGCTTATGGCGGATACGGGTACGGATACCGTTTGCCTTCAGAAATTCGCCTGTCAGCGTGGTGGCTTCAATATTAAAGCCCATATTGTAGAAACGGCGGACAAGCGGCAGCGTTTCCTCTTTATCCTCATCGGCAACGCTGACAATGACGGTTCCGTAGTTGCGAAGCGTAAGTCCCGAGGCTACCATCGCCTTGTATGCGGCTCTGTGTAGTTTTTCGTCGTAGCCAATCGCCTCACCCGTGGATTTCATTTCGGGTGAGAGATAAGCGTCCATTCCCCGAAGTTTTGAGAAAGAGAACGCAGGTGCCTTTACATAATAACGTTCCTTTTCCTTTGGGTAGATATCAAAGATACCTTGCTCTGCGAGAGACATACCGAGGTTGCAGCGAGTCGCAATATCCGCAAGGCTGTATCCGGTGGCTTTTGATAAAAATGGTACAGTTCTCGAAGAACGCGGGTTGACTTCGATAATATACACATCATCATGCTCATCTACAATAAACTGAATGTTGAACAGACCGATGATACCAATACCAAGTCCAAGTTTTTCTGTATAGTCAAGAATGGTCTTTTTCACCTTATCCGAAAGGCTGTAAGACGGGTACACACTGATAGAGTCACCGGAATGCACACCGGTTCGCTCCACAAGTTCCATAATACCGGGGACAAATACGTGCTTGCCGTCGCAGATGGCATCCACCTCAACCTCTTTGCCGCGAATGTACTTATCCACCAAAACAGGCTTATCCTCGTCAATTTCTACGGCAGTCTTCAGGTAGTTACGAAGTGCTTCTTCCTTGGCGACGATCTGCATAGCTCTGCCACCGAGCACAAAGCTGGGACGGACAAGCACGGGATAACCGATTTCTTCAGCTGCCTGAATGCCGGCTTCGATACTGGTTACTGCCTGACCTTTCGGCTGCGGAATGTTCAAGGAAATGAGCAGTTTTTCAAAGGCATCACGGTTTTCCGCACGCTCAATAGCATCGCAGTCGGTGCCGATGATTTTCACTCCACGGTCTCTGAGAGGTTCTGCCAGATTGATAGCAGTCTGACCGCCCAGGGTTGCAATAACACCCTCCGGCTGTTCCATCTCGATGATGTTCATAACATCTTCCACGCACAGCGGCTCAAAATAAAGCTTGTCGGAACAGGTGTAGTCGGTGGAAACGGTTTCAGGGTTATTGTTGATGATAATTGCTTCATAACCCGATGCCTTAATAGTCTGCACCGCATGAACGGTGGAGTAGTCAAACTCTACGCCCTGACCGATGCGGATCGGCCCGGAGCCGAGCACGATAACCTTCTTTTTATCCGAAATGACTGATTCGTTTTCATCCTCATAAGTGGAATAGAAATATGGAATATAGCTTTCAAATTCGGAAGCGCAGGTATCGATCATTTTATAAACCGGAATCATACCGTTTGCTTTTCTTAATGCGAATATCTCGGTCTCCGGCATATTCCAGAACTGAGCAATCACCTTATCGGAGAAGCCCACTTTCTTTGCTTCACGAAGCACCTTGAGATCACCGGGGTTATCCTTGATTTCTTTTTCTTCCTCCACAATGTTCCGCAGTTTTCGGATGAAAAATCGGTCAATCGCAGTTGCTTCGGCAATGCTGTCAACACTTGTTCCAAGTCGCAGAAGCTCGGCAATGGCATAGATTCGGTCATCGGTTCCGATCTTGATATAATCAAGCAGCTCACCCTCGCTCATACCGTCAAATTTACGGTGATGCAGATGGCAAAGTCCGATTTCCAAAGAGCGTACCGCTTTCAAGAGACTTTCTTCCACCGTTCTGCCGATGCTCATAACCTCACCGGTGGCTTTCATCTGCGTGGAAAGAGCGTTGTTGGCATCAGCAAATTTATCAAACGGGAAACGTGGCATTTTGGTAACCACGTAATCCAGTGTCGGTTCAAAGGATGCGGGTGTATTGGCAATCTGAATCTCATCCAGCGTCATACCTACACCGATCTTTGCGGATACACGGGCGATGGGATAACCGCTTGCTTTGGAAGCCAGTGCGGAAGAACGGGAAACTCTCGGATTTACCTCAATGAGATAATACTGAAAAGAGTTCGGGTCAAGGGCAAACTGCACGTTGCAGCCGCCTTCGATCTGAAGCGCACGGATGATTTTGAGTGCGCTGTCACGGAGCATATGATACTCTTTATTGGTAAGCGTCTGCGAAGGACAAACC